>VSOD01000099.1 GCA_009774655.1 Lachnospiraceae bacterium | reverse complement strand
ATACTACACCTGCCACTGCACGGGCGAAAAACAATACTCTTTTATGAGACAGACCATGAAACATCTGCACTATCTGTCCTGCGGAGATACGATCTGTCTCTAAACCTGTTAATTTTCAAAAATCCACCTGGCAGTCCTACTCATGCCGCACGATCCTGTAATAAGTCTTTGCTGTCATCGTATAACTTACGCCGTACACCGCCATGAATACGATGATCACACCCACCGTGCACCAGAAGAGCAGATCCGCACGGAAGAAGGATACGGCGGCTCCCATCAGCCCTTTTACCATCACCATGCCTGCTGCCGTGTGCATGACGGCCCCTGCAAGCGGCAGTCCGAACACCATCAGGATCTGCCTGCGCACCGTGCCCAGGATCTCCCGGTCGCTCATGCCTACCTTCTGCATGATGTCGAAACTGTTCCTGTCTTCATACCCTTCCGTGATCTGTTTATAATACATGATCAGGATCAGGCACATAAAGAAGATCAGGCCGAATAAGATTCCGAGAAACAGCAGCGCGCCGTACATGGTTCCCAGATCGCGCCTGCCTTCCACGTTGTCCGTCAGATCGAAAAATCCCGGCCTGCTCTGGCACCACTGCGCAAATTCTCCCAGAAAAGCATTCTTCTGTGCGTCCTCTCCCGCCAAAACGATCCCGATAAACCGATAGTCACTTTCGAGAAAGGATTCCAGCTCCGTCACACCGTTTGCTTCGGCCCAGGCCCGCACACACTGCTCCTGTACCTGTCTGTCTTTCACCACCATCACATAGCAGGCGCCAAAAGTATTGTCCGCTGCCTTCGGATAGGGGAAGAAACTTGTAAGTTCCTCCTTCACCTGCAGCTTCACACCCATGAAATCGACGCTGTCATACCCGTAATCCCTGCCACTGCAATGGAGTAAAACCTCATTGTCCTGCAGGTTCGCCATCCGGTTCTCGATCCTCTCATACTCCGGCGCCGTTATGATCTCCAGCCCGTAATCCTCCGCATGGTCACTGAACCCTCCATTGTCCTGCCGCATGACAAAACGATCCCCTTCCTTTCTCACCGCCAGTCTCATTCTGTCATAGATATCCACTCTTGTGGCCGCAAGTCCGTACTTTTCTTCCAGCGCTGCAATCTCCTGCGCCACCTCTTCTTCGGCGGCCTTTTCTTCGCCGTAGAGCACCGTCATATCATAGGGATGTACGAAATGCACCAGACTGTCCATCCCCAGATGGAGCGAAACCGTACAGATCAGGGTAATGATCACCATCGTGGAAAAGATGCAGATATTGGAAAGGCCCGCCGCATTCTTTTTCATGCGGTAAAGCATCCCCGAGATGGTGACAAAATTGCCGGGCTTATAATAGAACTTCTTCCTGCCCTTCATCCATTTCAGGAACGCAATACTGCCCGACGCGAACAGCAGATACGTTCCCACGATGACCAGACTTACCGCCAGCACAAAATTAAGGAAGATCATGCTGTCCAATTTGGAAGTGACGGAACAGTAATAGCCAAACACCAGCGCCGCCATGCCAGCCAGCGCATAAACCGGCAGAAATCTCGGCTCCTTCTCGCCCTTCTTGCTGCCGCTCATCAGCTCGATGGGACGGGCTTTGCCGACCTGCAAAAGCCCCACCGCAAAGTTCACGCCAAACACCCACAAAAAGTAGACGATCGTCTCCCGAAACGCCGCCGGATAGAAGACGAATCTCACATCCACCGACAGGTTACACATCCGCAGCAGCATAAGAAACAGCAGCTTGGAAAGTACCATGCCAAAGAGCACACCGCCTGCCACCGCTCCTGCATAAAGCAGGAACGTCTCGAAGAACAACATGATGCCGATATGCTTCTTTTCCAGTCCCAGAATATGGTACAGACCGAATTCCTTCTGCCGCCTTTTTACCAGGAAACTGTTGGCATAGACCAGAAAGAGAATCAGGATCAGTGAGAGAATCCCCTTTCCCATATACAGCATCATCCACGCATAACCGCTTCTCGGCAGCACCTTGATGATATCGTTGTGCAGGATGGAGGTAAATACAAAATAGGTAAACACCGAAAAGATGCCTGCGATCAAATAAGGAAAATACACGTTCCCGTTTCTTAAGATCCCTTTCCAAGCCATCACCGGCAGGATTTTTCCTTTCTTCATCTATGATCACACCGCCCTTCTCTCAATCGTCTGCACTGTCGTTTGTAAATCTGCATCTGCCGCATTGCCCGCTGCCGCTTCCGTCTGCAGCACCGTCAGGGCATCGGAGATCATCCTGTACATGGCCTCATTGCTCTGACCGCCCTTATAAATCTGGTGGAATACACAGCCGTCCTTGATGAACAGCACACGCCCTGCATGACTGGCTGCCTGAACGCTGTGCGTGACCATCAGGATCGTCTGTCCCTCTCTGTTCACTTCCCCGAACAGTCCCAGCAGTTTATTCGCCGCTCTCGAATCCAACGCTCCGGTCGGTTCATCTGCCAGAATAATATCCGGCTTTGTAATCAACGCCCGACATACGGCCGCCCGCTGCCTCTGTCCGCCCGACACCTCGTAAGGATATTTATTCAGAATATCCGCGACGGACAACTTTGCCGCCAGAGGCTGCAGCCTCTCCTCCATCTCCCGATGCTCGGTCCCGGCCAGCACAAGCGGCAGATAGATATTGTCCTTCAAGGTCAGCGTATCCAGCAGATTAAAATCCTGAAAGACGAATCCCAAATGCTCCCTGCGGAACGCACAGATGTCTCTGTGCCTGATCTCCGACAGATCCTTTCCCCGCAAAAGAACCTGGCCGCTGGTGGCCTTATCCAGAGAGGCCAGGATATTTAACAGCGTCGTCTTGCCGGAACCCGACTCTCCCATGATCGCCACATACTCTCCTTCCTCCACTGAGAAATTCACATCGCTCAGAGCCTGTACCTTGACTGCTCCCAGTTTGGCCGTATATACCTTTTTCACATTCCTGACTTCTAATAATGCCATATTGTATCCCGCTCCTTTTTTCACAGCTTTAATCTGCACTGCCGCAGTTTGGCGCCTGCTGACCAAACTGACGTATGTGCTGTATGATTTCCGTTTACATAGATGATTATAGACAAAGAAGAAATGCGCTGCCATGTATCTGGCTAACATTTCTTCCCTCCAACCTTACGTTTCTGTCACATATGCTGTTGTGCCGGGGTTATGCCTGCTGCAAGAATCCCAGGATCACCTTCGTCCCCTCGCCCGGGGATGACTGTACGCGGATTGTGTGGGACATCCTGCCCATGATCTGATCGCAAAGGTACAGCCCGATTCCCGTAGATTTCCTGTCCATACGCCCGTTATAGCCGGTAAACCCTCTCTCGAAGATCCTCGGCAGGTCACACTCCCGAATACCGATCCCCGTGTCCTCAATGACAAGATAGGATGTCCGCCCCTCTTTCCTGCTGCCCGTCTCATCCGCACCATAGATGGCGATACCGCCCTGATGCGTATATTTGAGCGCGTTGGAAAAGACCTGCTCCACCACAAAAGACAGCCATTTCTCGTCCGTCACCGCCCGGATCTCAAACGCTTCCATCTGAAAAGAAAGGCCGCTGCGCAAAAAAAGGACCGAATATTTGCGCACCGCCTGCTTTACGATCTCCTGCACGTCACAGTGCCGGAAAAGCAGATCCGAGGACAGGCTGTCCAGTCTGGCAAAATAAAGGGCCATTTCCGCATACTGCTCGATCTTGAAAAGCTCCTCCCGCTCCGCCTGCCGTCCGCCGTGCCACGCGCTTTCTTTTGTCTCTTCCTCCTGCTGAAGCAGCCGCAGCGCCGCAATGGGCGTCTTGATCTGATGTGTCCACATGGTATAGTAGTCCGCCATGTCCTTCTTTTTTCTGTCGTATTCCGTCTGCAGCCGGCAATTCTCCTGCCGCATGTCCTCCAGCATCTCCTGATACAAAACTTCCTGCAGTCCCGATGCCTCCGGCAGACTCTTCTGCCGCTCTTCCCTGCGCTCCAATGACTGGTAAAGCGCCATACACCGCCTGAAATACCGCAGAAAATCCACCGCCACAAATACCCCGCCGAAAAACAACGCAAGCAGCACCGCATACAGCATATCCACATAGATCTGTTCATAGCCGTAAAGAAATGCCACCATAAAAAAGACCGCCACGATAAAGACGTAGGCAAGTATTGTTTTATATTTGTCTTTCAGATAAGACAGTGCAATCCTGCGGCTTCTTTCCTTCTGTCTCATATAAGTCCTGTTTCCTTCCGAATTTATTCTTCTTTCTGCCCTTCATGAAACTTTTACACGCAGTCACTCAACTGGTAGCCGACACCCTTTTTCGTCGCGATAAAGTCCTGAATCCCCGCCTCTTCCAGTTTCCTGCGCAGACGGTTCATATTCACCGTCAACGTATTGTCGTCCACGAAGCACTCATTGTCCCACAGCCGTTTCATAATCGTCTCCCGGCTCACCGTCCTGCCTGCATTCTCATAGAGCAGCTGCAGAATGCGGAATTCGTTCTTCGACAGCTCCAGCTTCGTCTCCTGATACAGCAGGCTCATATCCGCCAGATTCAGGATCACATTCCTGTGCTCCATCACCGTCGACTGATTCTGGAAGGCATAGGTCCGCCGCAGGATCGCCTGCACCTTGGCCAGAAGCACCTCCAGATCAAATGGCTTGACGATGAAATCATCCCCGCCCATATTCATCGCCATCACGATGTTCATATTGTCGGAAGCCGAGGAGACGAACACCACCGGCACCTGGGAAACCTTCCGGATCTCACTACACCAATAATAGCCATTGTAAAAAGGCAGCCCGATATCCAGAAGCACAAGCTGTGGAGCAAAGGAGACAAACTGCGGCAGGATATTCTCGAAATCCTCCGCACAGGCTGTCTCGTAACCCCATCTGGCCAGATACCTGCTGACCTGTTCCGAGATCACGGCATCATCTTCAATGATCAATATTTTATACATGTCTGTATGCCTTTCCATTTTCATTACATTATACTGTAATAGCAATTCCTTATTGGAATCACTTCCTAATAACATCCATGGGCTGTAACAATTCCTGCAGTCTTGTTTCCAATATTGTTTCTCGATCTATGTTCGCTCAATCCAATCTCCTCGGTCGGTGTTCCGTTTGATTTTATCTTAGCATAAATACTTTGGACAATCTATATACATTATTTCAAATATACAATTTTGTGTTTTCTCCCTCTGCTTTTTCCTGACATACAAAAAACATAAATTTCCTTGATAAGACAAAGCGAGTTGGATATACATTGTCGGCCCAATTTGGTTTGTGTTGAAAGGAGTTCCTTCGTGGATTTCCTTTTTACGCAAAAATGTCGGTTTGAATGTCGGTTTATATTGAAATAATGTCGTCAAAATGATATGCTTTAGTAAATATTAGTTAATTTGAGAAAGAGGATATCGTTTATGAGCCAGTATATAGAATCTGAAAAAGTCGAATTAAAAGCAAAATACACAGATACAATATGCAAGGAGATTGTGGCATTTCTTAATGCCAATGGTGGTCGGATCATCATAGGCGTTGACGATAATGGCAATGTTATTGGTGTTGATAAAATTGATGAAACATTGAAAAGAATATCTGATATCATCACAATGCAGATAGAACCTAATCCTCAGGAAGAAATTCGAACGGAACTTAAATTTGATTCCGGAAAGACTCTCATAGTTTTATTCATTTCGAAGGGGACAAGAAATATCTATTGTCAGAAAAAGTATGGTTTTTCTTCAAACGGATGCGTGATTCGAATCGGTACTACCTGTAAGGAGATGACTACAGAGCAGCTTCGAGTTCGTTATGAAAAGAATTTCTATGATGAAGAATACATGATAAAGAAAAGAGCATCTCGTACAGACCTTTCTTTTAGAGAACTTAAAATATATTATTCGGAAAAAGGCTTTCATGTTGAGGATTCCTCAATAGAGGCAAATTTTAATCTTCGCAATAAAGACGGAGAATATAATCTTTTAGCCGAACTCCTGGCTGATAAAAATAATATTCCATTTATTTTTGTGAGATTTAATGGTGTCGATAAGGCATCTATATCCGAGAGAAATGATTATGGATACGGATGTATCTTGTCAGTTTATGAAAAAATCAAAGCAAGATTGTCTGCAGAAAATATATGTATTTCTGATACCACAATCAGGCCAAGAAAGGACAGCTATCTTTTTGATTATGATGCCGTAAATGAGGCAATACTAAATGCGTTGGTTCATAACGATTGGACGATTACAGAGCCACAGATATCTGTTTTTAGTGATCGCAGGGAAATATTATCACACGGAGGACTTCCCAATGGAATGGCGATAGAAGACTTCTATGAAGGAATCAGCCATCCAAGAAACTCTACATTGATGAGAATCTTTCTGAATATGGGGCTGACGGAACATACCGGTCACGGTGTCCCAACTATTATTAAAAAATATGGCAGGGAAATCTTTGAAATTACTGATAATTATGTAAAGTGTAAGATACCTTTTGATAAAAGAGTATTGGAATTAAGCAGCAAAAATGTCGGTTTGAATGTCGGTTTGAATGTCGGTTTAAATAAAACAGAAAAGGCTGTCTTGAAATTACTAATCGGAAATTCGGATAGAACTGCCGATATGATCGCGGCAGAAACAGGCGTTTCAAAACGTACTATTGAGCGCACTTTTGTCAGCCTTCAGAAAAAAGGGAAAATAGAACGTATGGGATCTAAGCGTGATGGAATGTGGGTTGTCATTCAATAATGTCGTTCATGGTCTACAGTATTGGGAAAGTAAGCGCCGTGTATGCAACCAGATGAAACTCCTACTTCGTTTGACGACACCAACTTGCCTCGATTTACTTATTTCGATACTTTTTATTTGCCACGGCAATATACACTGATACAATTTTATAAGGCAAAAAGGCTTTCCGAAGAACTCTCATTCTCCGAAAAGCCTTTCCTGCACATAAAACTCTGTAACTCTGTTATTCCGCCCTTGCCATCGCCATCTTGAAATCTTTCTGATCCTTAAAGATCTCATTGGTATACGGATTCCGCTTCTGCTGCTTCGCCCGCACAAGGATGACCGCAAAGACAATCACATTGACCACGATTGAAAGCACCGAGATGATTCCCTGCGCCGTGGGATTGGCCATAGCCGGCATCGCTTCACCGAAGGCTGCCGCTGCCCCGGCTTCTCCGTATACGGAAGATACGGTGGTAAACCGGCTGCCATCCTGGAACAACGGGAATACCTGCGCAAACATGCACCACAACGCCAGCGTGTTAGCGCGGTTCTGAATCCAGCCGCCCTTATTCCAGAGGGCATTGGCCACCGTCGGCGCCAGCAGCAGCGCAAAGCCGCAGTACCATGCATGGGTCGGCAGATTCAGATACGTATACTGGAAGTTCCAGATATCGTAAGCCAGAATATAGTACCATATCATATCCGGCCAGAGCATATCCTTCTTGTCTTTTGATGAATAGATGCCCCACCAGCCTGTCATGCAGAAAATATTGATCAGACCGGCGATGCCGTTTAAGATATTCCACCAGCCGCCGTAAAGCCATACGCCTTCGGAGGATTTCCACCAGCCGCCCATGATCGAACCGGCCCTGACAGCCGACTCGAAATCCGAGACAACGGCGATCAGAATGTTGATCGCCACGATCACAAAAGGGAATACCTTAAAAGCATGGGATTTCCCAAGTCCGCCCCAATGATACTTGATGATCATAAAACCGATGCAGCCAGCCAGCGCCGCATAGAGCTTGGCATAATGGAACCAGCTGTTCATATGCACGTAAGTCTGGTTGTTCAGCGCCCACTCCGCGCCCTGCGCCGCACCCACATAAATGGAAATAAAATAAACCGTCAATGCAGCCGGAATCACGAAGAAGCAGACTGCACCGCCCGCCTTGGAACGCCGCGCGATCTCATTCATGATGATCAGCCCCGCAAATACCATCACCCAGCCCAAAATCTGCCAACCTGTCATACCGCCACTCAAATGAAACATAACTACTCACACTCCCCTCTTATCTTTCACATCAATACACTTCTATCTCTTTGATATTAAACTCATTCCCCTGCAGAAGCCACGTATCCGGGCTGTGACAGCAGGGACATATCTTCCCGTGCTCCACGGTGGCATAGGTCTGTCCGCAGCCTTCACAGTAAGTGCGCGCAGGGATCGTCTCCACCACAAGCTCCGC
The DNA here is from genome assembly GCA_009774655.1 of Lachnospiraceae bacterium. GTDB lineage: Bacteria > Bacillota > Clostridia > Lachnospirales > Lachnospiraceae > UBA3282. The sequence goes on along the minus strand of VSOD01000099.1, from coordinate 3,227 downwards.
TTCTTCGAACAGCTCTCTCTTCTTCGCCGCCCACTGCCAGCAGTTGTGCAGATAAGACTCGATCACCGTCGATACTTCGCCCAGCTCCAGTACTACCCTGGAGATACCCGTCACCTCATTCTCGACCGCCACTTTCTCCAGACTGTCCATAATATGAAACACCACGCCTAATTCATGCATCCTGCTTTCCCGCCTGTCTTTCCGCTTCTTCTCCAGTTCGCTTTCCGGCCAATCTTCCGGCTCTTTCCGGCCGGAAAACTGCATTCACTCCGCTTCCTTGCCCGTCCTTATTTATCACTCTGTAACATTGCCGGTACACGACGCCCGGCCCGGACGGCCCGTACTCCTGCAAACCAAAAATCCAGCCTCACTTCTTCTTAAATTTCACCTTCAACGACTGCTTCACCATATTCGGCAGCACATATTTCAGCTTATCCTCCGACTTGACCATCTCCGAACAGCCCGGCAGCTCCCGGTGCAGGCTTATAGCGTCGAAGACACATTTCGTCGTACAAACGCCGCAGCCGATACACTTATTAGGATCCACCACCGATGCACCGCAGCCCAGGCAGCGGGATGTCTCCGCCTTCACCTGTTCCTCCGTCAGCGTGTGGGAGAGATCACGGAAAGAGCGTGCCTGCGCCTCCTCCGCTTTCTCCGGCCGCTGGCGGTCCGTATTGTCATAGCTGGCAACAAAGATATTCTCCTTATCCAGCTCGATAAAGTCTCTTCTGTTCCTGCCGATGGTCAGCGTACAGTGTTCATGCACGAAACGGTGCAGGGATACCGCACCCTCTCTGCCTGCCGCGATGGCGTCAATGGCGAATTTCGGCCCTGTATACACATCACCGCCCACAAAGATATCCGGTTCGGCCGTCTGATAGGTCAGACCGTCCGCAACAGCACCGCCATTCGGTCTCAGCGCCACTTGCGTACCCTGCAGCAGATCTCCCCATACAATGCCCTGACCCACGCTGAAGATCACCGCAGAGCAGGCAACGGTCATTGTCTCCTGCTCATCGTAAACCGGAGCAAATCTATGGTTGTCGTCAAAGACACGGATACACTTCTTAAATACCACACCCACGGCCCGTCCGTTCTCCGTCAGGATTTCCTGCGGTCCCCAGCCGTTGCGGATGGCAACCTTCTCTTCCGTCGCCTCCAGGATCTCCTCTCTGCTGGCCGGCATCTCATCCCGGCTTTCCAGACAGAACATGGATACCTTACCTGTACCGCAGCGGGTGCTTACCCTGGCCGCGTCGATGGCCACATTGCCGCCGCCAACGACTACCACGTCACCGCCCAGGTCAAAGCCTTCCTTCTGTCCCGCCTCTTTTAAGAATTCCACCGCCGTATAGACCCCGGCCGCGTCCTCACCCGGCACACCGGGTTTTCTGCCGCCCTGACAGCCGATGGCAAGATAGAATCCCTTATAGCCCTGCGCTCTGAGCTGATCAATGGTAACGTCTTTGCCCACTTCCACACCACACCTGATCTCTACGCCCATGGCTTTGATAACCTCGATCTCCGCCTCGATCAGATCCTTCTCCAGTTTATAGGAAGGAATGCCGTAAGTCAGCATACCGCCGGGCTTCTCACTTTTCTCAAAGATAGTGGGACGATACCCTTTCTCCGCCAGGAAATAGGCACAGGACAGGCCCGCCGGTCCGGAACCGATGACGGCGATCTTCTCCTCGAAAGCCCCCTTTAAGGAAGGCACTACCTTCTTCGGTATGTAACGCGTCTCGGCACACAGATCCCGCTCCGCCACAAAGCGCTTCACCGCATCAATGGCTACCGCCTCGTCCAGCGTCGCGCGGGTGCAGGCATCTTCACACCGCCTGTTACAGATGCGCCCGCAGATGGCCGGCAGCGGATTGTCTTTCTTGATCAGCGCCAGCGCCTCTTCATAACGCCCTTCTTTCGCCAGCTTCAAATACCCCTGCACCGCAATATGGGCCGGACAGGCCGTCTTACAGGGCGCCGTGCCAGTATCGTAACAGTTGATTCTGTTCACATCCCGATAATTGTGGGTCCACATATGCTCGCCCCACTTCTGTTCCTGGGGCAGCGGCATCTTCGGATAAGTGACCTCGCTGCCGTCCTTCTTACACAGTTTCTGTCCCAGCTTCACCGCACCTGCCGGGCAGTACTCAACACATTTACCGCAGGCCACGCATTTCTCCTTATCCACCTTCGCGATGTAAGCGGAACGGGACATGTTCGGCGTGTTAAAAAGCTGCGAAGTGCGCAGCGCATAGCACACATTCACATTACAGTTGCAGATGGCGAAGATCTTGTTGGCTCCATCAATGTTCGTGATCTGATGCACGAAGCCGTTCTCTTCCGCCTGCCTGAAAATTTCAAGTGCCTCTTCCTTCGTGATATAGCGTCCGTCCTTCTGGGTCTCCACCACATAGTCTGCCATATCGCCCACTGCCACGCACCAACCCTCCGGATCGTCGGCGCAGCCCTCGTCATGCTTCAATCTGGAACGCCTGCAGGAACAGGGACTTGCCGCATATTTCCCCTCGTACTTCGACAGCCAGTAGGAAATATGCTCCAGATTGATAGATTCGCTTTCCATCTCAATGGCCTTTTCCACCGGAATGACATGCATCCCGATGCCGTTACCGCCCTCCCCCACGAAAGGCGTCACATGCTCAAGCGGCAGTCTCGACATATGCTCGAAGAACAGCGTCACCTCCGGATGCTCCTCGATCACCTTCGTGTTCATATTGAAAAACTCACCACAGCCGGGCACAAACATGGGCAGTACATACTGTTTCTCCCGCTGCGGATTCTCCCAGTTATACTCCAGAATGCCTTTCACGGACATCTCCTGCAGCTTCGGTTCCAGCTCTCTGGCCGGAATACCCGTAAGCCGCACCATCTCCGGCAGGGTCTTCGGCTTACGCACGCCCATCTTCAGCGCGATCTCAGCCTCCTCGTCGGTCAACACGCCCGCCAGACCCCAGTACTCCGGATCATCTCTTGTGATCTTCTTGATCCCCAGCTTCTGGGGAATCCTGTCCGTGATCATCTTACCCAGCTTTACGATGCTCTCCCGCTCCGGCTTACTGTGATCCGGCTTATGCTCCGGATATACGTACTCCGGATATTTCTCCCTGTCAAGTCTTCTCTCCATATCCCTCTCCTCTCACTTCCTGCAGCAGCCAGTCCGTCCACGCTTCCATCCCCTCTCCCGTCCTGGCGCAGATCGGAAT
>VSOD01000098.1 GCA_009774655.1 Lachnospiraceae bacterium | reverse complement strand
CCCCCGTCAGGGCATTGGCTCCCACCCCTTCCATGTGGCCGATATAGATCCGGTCGATAATACTGTATAAAATATTAATGATCTGCGCCAGGATAGCCGGCAGTGTCATACCTGCCATCAGCCTGCCGATGGGCTGCGTCGCCATCCGTTCTTCCCTTGTCATTGCTGGTTTCGTTTCTGTTGCCATTTGATCTTCCCTCAGTTATGATATATATAATACTAAACACGCTGCATCGTCCATGCAGTTTTCAAACATACTGCATCGTCTGTGCAATTTTTAAAGCACACTGCACCAGCTATGCAGTTTTCAAAACTGTCATGATGCATCATATACCATATTCCGGTTTTTGGCAACCGTTAACGGCCATCTCATTTCGTAAACATAAAGGATACAAAAGCCATGAAAAAAATACTCTGCAAAATTTTATCCTGCTGCCTGATCCTTCTGACGCTCAATCTGCGCCTCCTCTGCCGCCTTCCGTATGCCGGCACAAATCCGGCCGCCCCGCTCCCTTCATGGTGTACGGCGGCGGAGATCCTGGGGTATCTTCTGATCGTATACATCAATTTCTTCCCGCTCTTAAGCGTGCGCAGAACTTCCACTACCCGCAGCAAAGTTCTGGAAGACGGTACGGCCCTGCTGCAGATCTTCCTCGTGACCACAGTCTTTGAGACCGTCTGCTGCACTGCCGGACTGTTCCGGGTTATCGTCCTCGGGCAAACCAGTGTCCCCTTCCTTTCTTCGTGGACGTTCTGGCTGCGCTACCTTCTGAGTGTCTTCCTCGTGGAACTTCTTCTGTTCTGGAACGGGATCCTGCGCGTCTACCTGACTTCCGTACAGCTGGGAATCAGGTGGCGGGTGATCGGAATCGTCTGCGGTTTTATGCCCCTGGTACACCTCTACGTACTGTGCCGGATCATCCGCATCGCCGGCAGCGAAGTGCTGCTGGAAGAGGAGAAGTATCTGCTGAACCAGATCCGGGCCGAGAATCAGGAATGCCGTACCAGATACCCGATCCTTCTCGTGCACGGCGTCTTCTTCCGGGACTTCCGGTTCTTCAATTACTGGGGCCGGATCCCCGGCGAACTGAAACGAAACGGGGCCGTGCTTTTCTACGGTAATCAACAGTCGGCCGCTTCCGTGGCGGAATGCGGACAGGAACTGGCCGGGCGCATCCGGCAGATCCTCGCGGAAACAGGCTGTGAGAAGGTAAATATCATCGCCCACTCCAAGGGCGGTCTGGACAGCCGCTACGCCATCTCGAGGAGCGGAGCCGCGCCTTACGTGGCTTCCCTGACCACCGTCAACACGCCCCACAGAGGATGTATCTTTGCGGATTATCTGCTGGACAGGATACCGGACAGGGTATGTCAGAGTGTAGCCGTCAAATATAACGCCGCCCTGAAACGATTCGGGGATAGAGAGCCTGATTTTCTGGAAGCCGTACAGGATCTGACCGCCTCCTCCTGCTCCCGTCTGAATGAGCTGCTGCCGGACGACCCGCAGGTCTACTACCAGAGTGTGGGCAGCAGGATGCATCATGCGGTGAGCGGCAGATTCCCTTTAAATATGTCCTATCCGCTTGTAAAGCACTTCGACGGCGAGTGCGACGGGCTGGTGTCCCTGGACAGCATGAAATGGGGTGCAAAATTTATCTGCCCGGAAGTTCCCACCGGCCGGGGCATTTCCCACGGCGATATGATCGACTTAAATCGGGAGAACATTCCCGGCTTTGATGTGCGCGAGTTCTACGTCAATCTCGTAAAAGACTTAAAGAACATGGGCTTATGAAAAGACGAAATAAGGGAAATCACGGCCGCCTGCCCGCAGGCCGCGCCGGATTTCCCTTATTTCCCTTATCTGTCATTCATGCAGATGTTTACTTTCTGTTACTCCGCCATATAGATGGCTACCGCTTTCTCGATCTCATCCAGCGCCTGCTCGATCGTCTGCTCTCCCTGCATATAGCCGGCGCCCTGTTTGAACACCGCTCCTTCCAGCATCTGATCCGGCACATACGCCGTAGTCAGCTCTGACAGTTCCTGCTTGAAAGCGGCTATGGTCTCATCCGACGGCCAGTACATGGTATAGCCGATCCCGTTGCCGTCCGCATCCGTCGTATACAGGGACGTGTATTCCCCTTCCGCACCCATAATATCCTCTTTCGGCGTAAACTGGGTGTCAAAGGCATTCCGGTTAAGCGGCAGTCCGTCATACTCGCTCTGTACTTCCGCAGACAGGAATGTGTTCATGAAATCTTTCGCCGCATCAATCTGCCCGGAAGCCGCGCTGACCGCCAGCATGGTCGCAGGCTTAAAGACTTTGGTACACTGTCCCTGCATGGGTATCACTTTCGCATCTTTGGAGGCTTCGTTCCTGGACAGGGATACCAGTTCCAGATACCCGTACTGGGCACACATCCATCCGATCATCATATGCTGCTCTTTACCGAGATAGGACATAAGATCCAGATAGGCCTCCCAATCTATCTGCTCCATGCCGACGCCATAATACTCTGCCAGCCTTCCCATTCTTTCCTGATAGGTTTCCACCGTTTCCTGATCCAGACCATCCATCTGAATATCGTAGATCCGTTTGCACTGTTCGAGATATTCCTGCAATACCTCTCTGTCAATACTGCCGTCCGCCGTGATCCACTTCGGCGCACTGGTGGCTGCCAGCCTTTTTAAAAGCGCCGACGCACTGCCGATGCCCAAGATGTCCTTGTCGGGATGTGCCTGCCGCAGCTGTTCCATCACGTCTGCCAGATCTGACAGATCCTTCACATTCTCCAAGCCGTCCGCCGCTGCTGCGATCTGCGGGATGCCGATCGTGGCCGGCGCCACATAGGCCTTTCCGTCCTTTTTCAGCGCTTCGATCACATTGTCAAAAAGAGGTTCCTCCGCGCTGTACTGCGCCAGATAATCGGTCAGGTCCGCCAACATGCCTTTTTCCACATATGAATCAAAAGGCAGATCGTCCATCACCAGCAGATCCGGTCCTTCCCCGGCCATGATCTGGGTATTCAGCTTCTTGATGGCGTCCTCTCTCGTAACGGAATCCCCGCTGCCCATACCCACCTCATAGGACACGAACACATCCGGATGCTGCACCTGATAGCGGGAGATTGCCTGTCTGATATTCGCATTTTCCTGCAGGCTGTAGAGTTTGACCACCTGTTCCGGCACCGATGGCACATCCGGATCGTAGGTAAAGCGGATCAGCTTGTTTCCCGTATAAAGTCCCAGAAAAGCGTCCCCCTCCAGCTGCATCATAGAGATCGTATAGTACTGCGGATTGCTGAGCATGGACAGGCTGCCGTCCACGATCTGTTCCATCATATTGCCGCCGACCACATGGCGGTGAATGCCCTTGCTGCCGGTGACATAGACGGTGCCGTCCTCGCCGGGCAGCAGGTAGACGTCGCAGTAATCCATGCCGTTGAAGCTGCGGCTCTGGTAATTTTCCGCCATAAACTCCGTCAGCACCTGATCCTCAAAGGCCGTTCCCGCCTCCAGATCATAGAGCATGGGCATCTCCTGCTCGCCCCAGTCGTTATCGACCACAAGCAGATTATCCCTGACCCACATCCACTGGGGATTATAGTCTAACGTCAGGATCTGCTCGCAGCTGCCATCCTGCTGCACTTCGTAGACTCCTCTGTAAGTACTGGCCAAAATGGTTCCGTCTTCCTTGAAGGCCACCTGCTTAAAATACATCTCATCCTCGGTCATCTCCTTCTCCACGGGAACCTGTGTGCCATCCGGCAGGTACAGAGACAGACGCAGGATAAAAGTCACGTCGTCGCCTTCCCCGCTGCTCTCCCCAGTAATCACCGCTGCCGTGCCGTCCGGTCCCATGTACATGCTGCTGATATAAGTTTCATTGGCTTTCAGTTCGGCAAACCAGTCCGGCGTTTCTGCCGTCCAGGTTGCGCCCTCATCTTTCGATACGAGCATCCCTGCGGATTTGTCCATGATCACCAGGCTGCCGTCCGCCAGCCTGCTCATGCTGCTGGGTTGTTGCAGCTGTTCGGACAGGTCGATCTCTTCCTCCACATACCGGCCCATGGCCACCGGGCCGTCTCCGCCGGTCGTCCCGGCCGTACCGTCCTGCTCCTTTTCCCCGGCAGCGTCCGTGCTGCCGGTCGTTTCCTGTTCTCCGCTTGCTGCACCTCCCGCGCCGCAGCCCGCCATGGCAAAAACCATGGAAGCCGCCAGCAGAAGACTGCACGCTTTTTTCAGATTCCTTTTCAACATATTCTCCTCTTCCTTTCTATGAATCTTGTAACAGTACAGATAACTGTACCGTTACGTTTTGGCTTTTTCTTCTATCATTATTCTGCCATATAGATGGAAACTTTCTGCTCGATCTCGTCAAGCGCCTGTTCCAACGACAGTTTACCCTGCATATAAGCCACTCCCTGTTCAAACACGGCATCTTCCAACACGCTGTCCGGCAGATAGGCTGTCTGTAAATGGCCCAGTTGTTCTTTCAGGGCCAGGATCTGCTCATCATCGGGCCAGTACACCACATACTCCAGTCTCGTGCCGTCCTTACTGCTCACGGAGAGATAGCTGTATCCTCCATCCTCTGCCAGATACTCCTCAACCGGCGTAAACTGCATGTCAAAGGCTTCCTGGTTCACCGGCAGTCCGTCATAACTGCTCTGCGCCTGCGCCGAGAGGAAATAATCAAAAAACCGCATTGCAGCATCTTTTTTCCCGGAAGCCGCGCTGACCGCCAGCAATGTGTTCGGCCTGAATACACCGCTGCACTGCCCTTTCATCTCTGCGGCCGCATACTGCTGAAAACCGTCCGCCCTGTTGATGGAGACCACCTCCCGCCAGTCGGCGGCAGATTCCACCCAGCCGGAGGCCATAGCCATCTCCCCTGTCAGCACCTCGAAAAAGTCGTGTGTCACCCGCCATTCCAGAAGATCCGCGTCCATCCCGTAATATTCCAGCAGATTGGCGTCCCTCTCCCCGTATTTGGCGATCGCATCCGCCGCAAGGCCTTCCATCTGTACCCCGTGGATCCGCTTGCACTGCTCCAGGAACTCCCCCAGCGCCTGCCTGTCGATCCGGCCGTCCCCGTCGATCCAGGTCGGCGCACTCACCGGAGCGAAGCGTTTCAGGACGCCCCGCTCACTGATCATCCCGATGATATCCTGTCCGGGATCCGCTTTTCGTCTCGCCTCAATCCGGTCCGCCAGATCTGACAGGCTCGTCACATTCGACACATACTGTTCTTCCCCTACCATCATGGGCAGACTGACCGTGGCCGGCGCCATATAGGCCTTACCGTCTATTTTCATCGTATTGATGATCGTATCGTAAAGCGCATTCTCCACACTGTACTGTGCAAGATACTCCGTCAGATCGGCCAGAAGCCCCTTTTCCACATAAGAGCGGATCGGCAGATCATCCATGATCAAAAGATCCGGCCCCGTACCGGCCATGATCTGGGTATTCAGCTTCTTCAACGCATCTTCCCTCGTTACCGCCGCCCCCTCCGGCATCCCTACCTCATAGGAGATGAAACTACCGGGATTCTGAGACTGGAAGCCGGCGATGGCCATCCGCATGTCATCGCTTTCCCTCAAGCTGTAGACCTTGAGCATATTTTCCGGCACCGCCGGGGCATCCGGGTCGTAGGTAAAGCGCATCAGCTTACAGTTGGCAAAAAGTACCAGAAACTCATCCCCCTCCAACCGGATGGCCGAATTGATGGTATGGTTTGGATCGCTCAGCATGGACAGATTCCCGTCCACGATCTGTTCCATCATATTGCCGCCGATCACATGACGGTGGATCCCTTTGCCGCCGATGGTGTAGACCGTCTGCTCCTCACCCGGCAGGAGGTACATGTTCTGGAAGGTGTAGCCGTTATAATAACGGTCGCCATAATTGGCCGCCGCAAACTCCTGCAGCACATCATCTTCCACCCAGGCTTCCGCTTCCATATCATAGATTACCGGCATATCGCCGACTTCGCTGTCCATAAAGAGCAGACCGTCCTGTATTTTCATCCACTGCGGCCGCTCTTCCACCGTCAGGTACTTCTCTGCGCTGCCGTCCGTATGGATCTCATACAGAGTCTCCGACGCCGTACCGACTATGATCCTGCCTTCCCCGGAAACGGCCAGCGTGCTGAAACCGCTCTCCTCCTCCGTCAGTTCCGCTTCCACAGGCACCTGCGTACCGTCCGGCAGCACCAGCATCAGCGTAGGGTCATATTCCTCCGCCCAGCCGCTGTTATACAGGACAGCCATGGTGCCGTCCGCAGCCATATCCATATCGATGATATATTTCTCTTCCTGCTTCATGGCCCGAAACCAGTCCGGTGCTTCCACCTGCCAGGTAGCGCCTTCATCCCTGGATACCACAAGGCCGCTTATCGTGCTTAAGATCACCAGACTGCCGTCTAAGCGCCTGCGGAGTCCTCTGTTGCCGTCGCTGTTTGCCAAAAATTCCGTCAGGTCAAGCTCCGTCTCCACGTAGCGTCCCATGGCTATTGCGCCATCCGCCTCCACGGCGTCTACGTCTCCGGATACCGAATCCATGTTGACGCCATCCATACCGCTATCGGCATCCGTCCCACTGCCGGAAGATGTCGGATCTCCGCCGCAGCCTGTAAACGCTGCGATCATACTAAGAACCAGCAGGAAACTCACTGTCTTTCGCAAACACATCTTCTTCATCGCCAAAACCTTCCTCCCTCTCTCAGCCTGCTCTCTTTTACTGCATCTTATCAGAATAATCTCTAAGAAATCTCTAAACATATTAAGAAATTCTTAGAGATTATTTAAAGAATCCTGTGGTATCATAAAAAAAGAAAATTTGAAGGGAGAATTTCACATGCGTATTTTACTGGCGGAAGACGACCGGGATCTGAATAAGGCCCTGACCTGGCAGCTCACCGGACAGGGTTATAATGTAGACAGCTGCTACGACGGAGAAGATGCTCTTTATTATGGAAAACAGAATATCTACGACGTGATCCTGTTGGACCGTATGCTGCCCTTTCAGGAAGGAACCGAAGTGCTCTCCTCCCTGCGCAGGCACGGCGTCACTGCTCCCGTGATCCTGATCACGGCGCTGGGAGCGTTGAAAGATAAGATCCTGGGGCTGGATCTGGGAGCCGACGATTATCTTGTGAAACCTTTTGAATTTGAAGAACTGCTGGCCAGAATCCGCTGCGTTACCAGACGCTCTCTGATGTTGAGCGGACAGGCAGACGGACGGCTTACTTACCACGATATCTCATGGGCCGTCCGCGACATGTGCCTGTCCGGCCCTTCCGGCACCTGCACACTCTCCAAACACGAGGGCGACCTGCTGGAAGCCTTCCTGCATACCCCGGGGCAGACACTGGCCCGGGATACCCTGCTCCTGAAAGTCTGGGGCCCGGACAGCGATGTGGAGACCGGCAATCTGGACAACTATATTCATTTCCTGCGCCGCCGCCTGAAATCCGTGGAAAGCACGCTGCAGATCAAGACCGTGCGCGGCGTGGGATATGGCCTGTTCATCAGTTAAAAGGGCAATGCCCGCATAAAAAGCGTCCAGAAAGGATTCCCGCATGTTCCGTAAAGCTCATTTTCTTTTTACCTTATTATGTGCCGGTACGACTACCGCGATCATGATCTTCATGTCCCTGCTCTACCTGCAGGTATCCGAAAACAGCCTTTACAAAAACCATTTCGCTTCTTTTCGCAACGACATCAGCACGATCGCTTCCAGCCTGGAACAGTCCACCTATATTTCCATGCAGTGGCTGGCCGGACTGGAAGCCAGAAATGCCTATCTGATCTTCGTCATTGACAACGATAAACCTTTTCTCTACAATACCCTGAAAACCGGTGCATCTGGTACAAAAGGGAGCAACGATACCGGCTCTTCAAATGACTTGTCCGGTCAATATCTGTTGTCAGAAAGTCTGCAGGCATACGACATGATGTTTGAATCCGAAACGGTCATCTCCTATAGCAGCAACTATTTCGGCATTCATCATGACGAATATGAGTTCACTTCGCCTTCCACAGGGGAGCACTATTACAGCAGCCTCATCGACATTGAACGCGGTCAGACCCACTCCCGCATCCTGATCTTAAATCCGCTGGCCGGACTGCAGGCACAGATCACCCATCAACGGCTGCTTTTCCTGCTGCTTGACCTGCTGGCGGCTCTGGCCTTCTCCGTCTTCTCCTGGTTCTTTACCGGCAGACTGCTAAGACCGCTGCAGCAAAACCACGAGAACCAGATGCAGTTTATCGCTTCCGCTTCCCACGAGCTGCGCACGCCCCTGTCCGCCATCCTGGCCACCAACGAATGCTGTATCACCGCCACCCCGCAGGAGCAGGCCGGTTTCTTCCAAACCATCCGCAAGGAGGGCCGGCGCATGAATACGCTGATCGACGATCTGCTGACTCTGGCCCACTCCGACTCAGGCCGTTTCCTCATCGAAAAGAAGGAAGTCGAGCTGGATACCCTGTGTACCAATGCCTACGAAGCCTTTGAACCGCTGTGCAGGCAAAAGAAGCTGACCCTCTCCCTGACGCTGCCGGATGTGCCGCTGCCGCGCCTATCCTGCGATCCCGACCGCATCGCGCAGGTGCTCTCTATCCTGCTGCACAATGCCGTCAGCTACACGCCGGAAAACGGCTTTGTATCGCTGTCGCTCACCTGTCGTCAGGACAGAAAAAATCTCTTCGAGATCACCGTCAGCGACACCGGCGTCGGCATTCCCGACAGCGATAAGAAGCGCATCTTCTCCCGCTTCTACCGGGCAGAAAAATCCCGAAGCACCAAAGGGCACTTCGGGCTTGGCTTAAGCATCGCCTATGAGATCATTTCCGCCCACCACGGCAGAATATCCGTGCAGGACAATCTGCCCTGCGGGAGTGTGTTCGTCGTGCGGCTGCCGGGATGATACCGGTCACCGACTGTTTAATATACTTTCTTATCCAGCCCCATCCTCTCGATGATCTCCTGAATCTTCCGGTACACAAGCTGTTCATCGACGGTCATAAGTTTCCTGTTCTCCATGGTGATCTTACCGTCGATGAGCACGGTCTCTACCTCCGACCCGTTCGCCGAATAAGACAGGCCTGCGATCAGGTTATTTCTCGGTGTCAGCGAAGGCGTATTCAGATCAAGGATCGCCAGATCCGCCTTTTTTCCGACTTCAATGCTGCCGATCTCCTTCTCCATGCCAAGCGCCCGGGCACCGTTCATCGTCGCGATGCGAAAGCCCTCCCTGGCGCTGACGCACTGCGGTGTTCTGCCCGTGCCTTTATGGATCAGCGTAAGCAGGCTCAGTTCATGGAACATGTTCAGACAGTTATTGCTGGCGGCGCCGTCCGTGCCGAGACAGACGTTTATGCCTTTTTCCAGCATACCGGCCACCGGCGCAAAACCGTTGCCCAGCTTCATATTGCTGGCCGGATTGGTCACTACGCTGACATTTTTTGCTTTCAGAATATCCATGTCCGCCTCGTCGATCTGCACACAGTGGGCCGCAACGGCCGGCACATCGAACAGGCCGCATCTGTCTGCCAGCGCGATCGGACTGCAGCCGTATTTCTCCCTGATCTGTCCGATCTCACTCTCACTCTCCGACAGATGGATATGGATGCCCATACCGTTCTTCTTCGCCTCTTCAGCAACAATTTTCAGATATGCCTCATCACAGGTGTATGGCGCATGGGGCCCCAGCACAAAGGACAACCGGTCACAGTCCTTCGCCGCGTCCCGCTCCTCGTAAGCCTGCCGCAGCCGCATCTGTCCGCCCTCATCATTGCCGCTGCCCACCAGCCCACGGCTGATCACCGCCCGCATCCCGGATTCCCTGACCGCCCGGGTCGTCTGATGGATGTTCATCTGCATATCGTTAAAGCAGGTCGTCCCGCTCTTCATCATCTCGATGATGGCCAGATTCGCACCCCAGTACGTATCCTCATCCGTCATCTGCTGCTCGATCGGATCAATGGTGCCGAACAGCCAGTCCATGAAGGACAGATCGTCCCCCACAATCCGCAAAAAAGCCATGAAAGAAAGGGTAATGCAGAAGACCAGCCCGGGAATCACCAGCTTATCCGTCCCGTCGATCACCTTTTCCTCCTGAAATCCCGCCGGTGCCTGTCCGATCCCCACGATCCTGTCCTTCTCCACGTAGATACTCGTCTCCCGTACCACATCCTCTGCCCCTTCCGGCAGAACCGCCAACGCATTTTTGATCACAATTCCCATTTTCTTTTTCCTCCTGCTTTGTTTTTCTTTCCTTTATGCTGCCTATATCGCAGCTGCATCGGGCTTTCTTTTCCACCCATAACTCACCAGCAGCCCCCGATAATGCAAACATCTAAGCGCCGCTTTGTTCTCCGCTGCATACCGCTGGATCTTCCGCTGCCTGCGGCAATGACTCTCCGCCTCTTTCCGGTCCATACCGTGATTCATAAACCCGCGCACGGTCTCTTCCTCCTCCTCGGCGCTGATACGCTCCGTCCAGCCTTTTTCCTCCAGCAAACAGGCCAGCATCTCCTCATGATCCTCCCGCTCCGGACAGATCAGCGACACGCGGTCATTCATCCGCACGTCCACATCCGCAAGCCCTTCTTCCCACATCATCAACGGAATCCGCATACCGATGGCGTAGTCCCGCCCCTGGCACTGCCGCTCCTTCTCCCACATCTTACGAAATCCCATGCGGTCGCATAGTCCGGCGTATTCCAGGCCTTCTATATAGAGCCCGTCGCTCTCCAGCTCCCGGTTCACATCAATGGCGATCACCAGACCGCCCGGCTTCGTCTGCGCGATCATCTTACGCAGGAAAGCCCGTGGATCGTTCACATGGCGCATGGCGCACTGGCTGACCGTCACGTCATAATGCCTGTGAAATTCATGCGAAATAAAATCATCACAGATAAACCTGCTCTGCCAGCTCTCCTGTCCCAGAAGCCGTTTTGCCTCCTGCAGCAGGCCGGCGCTGAAATCAATCCCCGTGTAAGTACTGCCCTCCGGCAGAAGCGGCAGCATCATCCGGCCCATATATCCGAAGCCGCAGCCGCAGTCCAGCACGTCCACCGGCCTGTCGATCTTCCACACCTGCTCCACCAGAAAGCGCAGATAATCCTCGTTCCACATTGCCCGCCTGCTGGCTTTCAGATAGGCCAGCCTGTCCTCCCAGTAATCCTTCTCTCCGCTCCGAACCGGTATATACTCTTCTCCGGCCAGCGGCACAAGCCCCAGAAGCGCATCCACCGTCACCCGGAAAAATTTCGCGATATCCGGCAGCAGTGCAATATCCGGCATACAGACATTGTTTTCCCACTTGCTCACCGTCTGCACGGAAACGCCGACCCCGTCCGCCAGCTCTTTCTGACTCATCTGCCCTGCTTTTCTCAGATCGTAAATCCTAAGCCTGATCGCCGCCATTTACGCATCCCCCTTTTCTTTCCGTATGTTATGAGGCTATTGTAT
>VSOD01000097.1 GCA_009774655.1 Lachnospiraceae bacterium | reverse complement strand
AACTGCTCGATATTGCCGCCGTAGTTCCGTATAAACTCGTACTCCTCGTCTGTCAACACTTCCTCCCGCAGCTCCTTTTTGGAAATCTCCAGCATCTGGCCGGCAATCTGTGACAGACGTGTCAGATTCTCTTCCTCAACGCTGTTCAACATCCCGTAGCGCTTAAGCCCCTCGGCCGTTCGATCCGCCAGCTCCACAAACCGTGCATAGACCACAGGTTCCGGCTCCACGTACCCCCTGTCGTCCGGTTCCTGCTCGTAACCGCCGCCGCCCATCTCCGCGATCACCTGTTTTGCATACAATATCGTGTCATGCTTCAACTCCGTAAAGCTGCCCGCAAAGCATTCCAGATCCTTCTTCTGCCACTCTTCACTCTGCATAAACACCGGGTAGCCCTCGCCTTTCACCTCCAGAAGGGGCCGCAGTGTGTGCAGCCAGTTCGCGTACAGACTGGCCGACCAGAGGGCATTATTTTCCTGCGAAAGCGCCTCCCGCAGCCTGTTCATATTCTCCGAATAGCCCGCATACTCTGCTGCGCCGTTCTCTTCCAGAATGCGAAGAGCCAGATCGCTGCCCAGCGCCGCCGGTACATCCAGCACATCGGGAAGCATACGTTTGTCCCCGTTTCCGTTTTCCTGCACCGCGCTGTAGATCAGCTTCTGCATGATCGCGCCGTCTATGGTAAAACGCTGCCCCATAAAGCGGAAGCCCAGAATCACATTGTCTTCCCCGTCCCCGATGGGCACGGAATTGATCTGCGGCGGCGTAAGCGCTCCCGTCATCTCATGAAAACGCGCAAATCCCTCCGCGTTCCCGGCCAGCTCCTCTGTCTTCACACCGCTGCCGTAGGCCTTCTCGATCACCGGCCCATACTCGCACACACCCGGATCGTCACTGGCTCCCGCAAAAAAGCTGGTCACGGCATACAGGGATTCCCACAGGCCGTAAGCCTCCTCATCCGCCAAAAGCGCCTGGGAAATCAGGAGTGCGCTTCTGTCCAGTTCTTCACTTCTCTGCTCAAAATGAATCCGGCCATACCACATCATCGCCTTAAAATACCGCTCCAGTTCCTCGTCTCCCTCATAGTAGCCACGGGGCACATACTGGGTATAGTCCTCCATCTCTCCCGTAATCGCCGATTCGTAAATACTGTCTGCCTTCCCGATACAGTCAAGTTCATACGATGCCATATCGGCCGCTTCCGGATTTATGACAGTACTGTCATCCAGCAGTTTCATACCCACGGTAAAAAAGGCAACATTACGTTTCGCAGCATTTTCCCATTCACTGCCTTTTAGCTTCTCATACTGTGCCACACTGTTGTCAAGCATCCTGCGGCTCAGCTGCCGGATATTTTCCGACAGATATGTCTTTTCTATATTTTTCAAAAGATAACTGAAATACAGATGGTACGTGTGCATCAAAGAATCCACCGTCACAAAATGAGCGATCTGCTCATAGCGGTCGATCTCGTAGGTCTGGAAAAACTCCCGCCCGGCATTTCCAAACACCACAAACCCGTTCTCCACCAGTTTCTCCTTCACCTCATCGTCCAGATAAAACTGCCACAGATTGTCAATATTGCTTAAGTCCGGCTCCACCGTATAAGGCTCCACACAGGGCGTCACGCCCAATGACGCCAGATCTGCCGCGTCTGATGCGGAAGGCGTGACCAACTGCGGCCGGCCGCCAGTCTGCGCCGCTCCGGCGCCATCCATATTTCCTGCACTTTCTAAGCCGCCCGCTCCATCTGTATCCGCGGTGTTTTCACGGTTTCCCCCGGAGGCATCCGTCCCGGTCGCGGCCTGCTCCCCAGAGCTTTCTCCTTCCACCTGTCCCGGCGTTCCGCCTCCTGCCGGCCCGGCGCACCCGCTCAACATACCTGCCAGAAGTACCCCTGCCAGAAAAACCGCTGTTCTTCTTTTCCGATACATTTCTTCATCCCCCTTTGATGACTTTGCTGCTTTAACCTGTAAGCTCCGTTTCCATGCCTGTTACGCTTGACTCATCCAGTATAACCTACAATAATTATCCACGCTTTATACATGTCTGAATTTCCATCTGCCGCGCCAGCTTCAAACAACGCTACTGCCAGCATCGCCTCATGCATTCTCCCTGCACATGAAAATTTATCCTGCGCGTAAAGCAGCGGAAACACTATACAATTATCATAACACAATAAGTCATCTACAGAAAGACGAAAAATTCTTAAGAATTCCTTTGCACTGCAAATAAACTTACACCATGCTGTGAAAGTCTCTGACTTTCATAGTAACCGAATCGTAACCTTTAATACATGATCCGCACGTCCCCCTCATTGGCCGGATTGACCAGTACCGTCACGCTCTCCACTTCTGCAATATCGCAGGAAACCAGTTCCCCTTCTTTCAGTTTTTCCAGAATAACATCCTTTGCTTCCATCATAAGTCCCATCTCGTCACCGGTATACTTCCAGTACCAGCCAAAGTCGATCCTCGCGTCCTCTTCTTCCAACCATGCAAAGGGTTCCACCCGTTTTGCATTATAGGTTACGCAAAACCGTGCGGTATTCTTCGGCACACTGCGGTCCGTTTCGATCCTGGTACTTCTGCGGTTATAGGATCCGATCACCCCGAAAATATCCAGGGGCTCCTCTTCCGGCTCGAATGCGACATCGATCAGATCCGTCCTCATATCCGGCTCCCCCAGAATATATTTTCCCCCGTAAGTATATCCGCCAAATTCCATAAATGCCACACCAGCTCCGATTCCGCATAACAAAACCCCGAAACAGAATACAATGATCGATATTTTATGCAGTCTGCTCATAGTGCACCTCCTCCATCTTCTTCCCCTTTGTTCCGTCTTCGTTCTCCCTTTTCTTCCGGATCATCATTCCGAATCCTCCGGCCGCAAGCGCGCCAAAGCACAGAAGCCCTCCCAGACCGGTTATAAAAATTCCTGTAAACGGATACCCACAGCACAATAACACGATCGTTATGCCGACTCCCAGCAGCATGATCATGGCTATTCCCGCACACAGCAGCGAAAACAGCAGCCAGCCGGTATTCCAACACAACCGCAGCCCAAAAATACAACAACCCAGCATCCACTGCCACATCTGCACCATCCCCCGGCCCATCGCTCCAAAAATTTCTCCCATTGCGCTGCTCCTCTCTTTCGTTTCTCTTATTCCGGCCTTCTTCCTTCGTAAAGCATTGCTATTTGTGACATTTCTGTCATGTTTTTCGCATTTGGCACTTTCCTTATTTGCGACATATTTGTCACTTTTGACATCTTCTGCACCAGTATCGGGTCCGGTGCACTCGCCGTCTTCCAGCAGACCGGCATATTCCTCATCAACATCCAGGCCGTCCGCCTGTGCTCCTCTGCCGGTAAAAGGCCGCACACACCACGCCGCCGCACCCCGGCACTTCCTGCCGATCCAGCAAAGACCTGACTGCATCCCCCGCAGTACACGCAGCAGCAGTTCTTTGCCCCGCCTGCAGAATCTCCCGAAAAAGGTTTCCGGTCCTTCATCCCCTTCCGCCTCTTCTGTCCCGTATGCCGAAAGCCCCTTTTCACGCTCCCCGCTCCCGGCCTGCCCGGTCTGTTCCGGCCGGTTTACACCGCCAAATATCCTGCCCGGTCCTGGCAGTCCCCAGCCATGCCTGCCCGGTTCCGACCGACCAAAACCGGCATTGTTCCTGCCTGATCCCGGCGTAACCGGCCAGATTCCCCGCCGTCCCGCCGCCAGCGCATGTTCAGAATCCACATGATAGGCCGCCAGAATCTCCGCCGCCAGCTCTTTGACAGAACCGAAATCACGGATCGCCTCCTCCTCGCTCAGCCCCTTTAACATCTTCATATCTATATGCTGGGCGTATTCCGCCAGAATATCTTCCTGCTCCTGATCCTCCAAAATACTGAGATATTCCCGCAGTTCACTCAAAAATCGCTCTTTGCTCATGTCTACCTCCATTCCATGACGAAACTCTATTCGCCGCATCTTTCGCATTGCTCCGGGCGAAACCGTTACCCTCCGCCGCCTCTTACAAATGCATTGACTCTCGCCTGAAACTCTTCCCATTCCGCCGCCAGCCGCTCCAGGTACAGAATTCCGGCGGCCGTCAGATGATAGTACTTTCTGGGCGGCCCCTCGGACGATTCCCGCAGATAAGTCTCGAAATAGCGTTCGTTGGTCAGGCGCTTCAACAGCGGATAGATGGTTCCCTCATTCACATCAATAACCTCCGAGACCTCCTCGACAAGCTCATACCCGTACATATCCTTACGGCGCACGGATTCCAGCACGATCAGTTCCAGCACTCCTTTTTTAAATTGTGGATTCATATCACGGCATCCCTCCATAGCGGTACACGAACAGCACCGTATCCCACTTTCAGACAGTGCACATCATCAACCCGCTCCGGTCATTTCGCTTCTGGTATTAGAGTAAACCTACTACTATGTATTGTCAAGTACTAATTTCTTTAAGATAGTATTAAGACTACATCCGCGCTTCCATCAGGCTGCTGGACGAATACCGCCGCAGTCCCCTGTAGAACACCGCCACGGCCGCCGCCGACAGCAGGCACGCATAGCCCAGCACCGTGAATAACATTCCGGCATCAAACTCCGCCAGAATATGTACCGGATGATAGACCGCCATCCCCACCGGGATGATAAAATAGAGCAGGAATCTGGAAATCCCCTGAAAGATTCCGTCCGGATACGTGGCAAAGCTGACAAGCCCCATGACCATTTGATTTCCCAGCATCTCCACCCGTACAAACCAGAAAGCCAGGCTTCCGAAAAGCAGGGCAAACGCCGTGAGAATAACAGTCCCGGTCACGATGAGCAGCAGCGCCAGCAGGAAACCGCCCACAGCAAGGCCGCAGAACAAAAGGAGCGCCACCCCATAAAGGAAATCTCCGATGGCCGATACGGCAGTGGCGGATGTCAATATCCCCAGCAGCACATTTTTAGGCTGCACCAGATAAGAATCCAGCTTACCGCTGACGATCAGCTCCGGCAGGGAGAATACCCTTGCAAACAAAATGTGAGACAGCCCGAAGGAAGCCGCGGTCAGCCCCCAGAGCATCATGATCTCCCGCATCGTATATCCCCCGATCTCCTCCCGCAGCCGGAACAGGATAAACCACTGTATCAGAATGCACGCATTGTTCAGCATCATGAAAATGATATTCATCAAAAACGTAACCTTATTGACCATTTCCCGCATAATATTATATTTTAAAGAGAGCAGACACACCCTCGTCTGATTTTTAACCGCCGTTAACATACAGCTTCTTAACCCCCTTTCTGTAAACAAAGAACATCAGTCCGCAGCCGGCCGCCAGATACACGGCCTGTGCCGCCAGGATCTCCACACATTTTGCCGGCTGGAAATCCACGATCAGCTTGGCCGGCCCGTAGCACACCGTATAAATCGGCGTCAGCTTGAAGAAGGGCTGCAGCGCCCTGGGGAAAATCTCGATCGGAAAGATCGTGCCCACCACCAGAATCAGCTTATCATACAGCCACTGGAAAGGCGTGGCATCCTCGATCCAGAACGAAAGCAGGC
This sequence comes from Lachnospiraceae bacterium, assembly GCA_009774655.1. Lineage (GTDB taxonomy): Bacteria > Bacillota > Clostridia > Lachnospirales > Lachnospiraceae > UBA3282. Next base: position 6,164 of record VSOD01000097.1, on the reverse strand, counting down.
TGATGCAAATCTTAAAGACCGCATTGATGGTCAGGCCAAACATAATGCAGAGCGCCATCGCCGGCACATTGATAAGTCTGAAACCCGGTATCGCCCCCACCATCACCGTGCCGATCACCACCGCAAGCCCGGCATACATGGGCAGCCGGATGCTCCACTCTCCGGTATATTTTGCCAGGATATATAAGGTGTAGTGATAGGGTTTATTCATCAGATAAGCAATATTTCCGCCACGGATATCCGTCTTCACCTGCCGGCCCACCGCACTCGCATTAGAGCCGAACCACATCATCTCCGTCATCATCACATACCAGATCATCTGTTCCTTCGAGTACCCTGCGATCAACTCTTCCGGCGTCCGATACATATATTCCCAAAGTTTGATGAAAATATAGATAAACACAAAATACCCGAAAAACCCCAGCGCCATATTCGCCACATACTGCAGATTCTCCATCAGCACCGCCCGATAGATGACCCCGTATTTCCGTCCCGGTATACCATGCCCACGGCACAACCGCCCCGGTAACCGCCTTTTTACCATATCCCCTGCATTGGAAACCGCACTGTTCTCATATCTGCTCATCCTGCTGCCATCCTCCCTTAACCCACCGGCTCTACAGCCGATTTTGCCTGCTGCCTGTCCTTTGCCCTGTAAATTTCCATGATGATATTTTCCAGCGGCACATTGGAAATATTGATATCCTCCATGTTCTCCACATTGATCTGCCTGAGTGCGTCGCCGATCTCTACCGCACCGGTGTCCACCTCCAGTCTGGCATGGCTGCCCTTCTGCTTTAAAACCGTAATGCCCGCTACCTGCGGCAGCTTCGTCTCCTCCTGCATCTTGACCTCCACGATCTTCTTGTGCAGGTAATGATATTTCAAATGTTCCATGGAATCATCCAGAACGATCTGCCCGTCGTTCACGATGATGATCCGCTTACAGAGCTTTTCAATATCTCCCACGTCATGGCTGGTCAGAAAGATCGTTGTGTTGTACTCCCGGTTCATCTGCCTGATCAGGTTCCGGATCTGCTCTTTCACCACCGGATCCAGCCCGATGGTCGGCTCATCCAGGAAAAGCACCTTCGGCCTGTGGATCAGGGACGCCACGATCTCACAGCGGATGCGCTGTCCCAGCGAAAGATTCCGCACCGGCGTATTGATAAACTCATGCAGCTCGAATCGCTCCGCCAGCTCACCGATCCTGTGTTCCATCTCTTCGTCCGGAATGTCATAGATTGCACCGAAGAAACGGAAATTATCATAGGGCGTCAGATGCGTCCAAAGCTGTTCCTTCTGGCCGAACACCGTCCCGATCTGGTACGCCAGCTGTCTGCGCTTTTTCGTCGGATCGATGCCCAGCACTTCCACCCTGCCGCCGGCCGGATCGATAATTCCCGTCAGCATCATGATCTTGGTGCTCTTGCCGGCGCCGTTTGGCCCGATAAATGCCAGCATCTCCCCTTCTTCCACCTCGAAAGAAACCCCGTGCACTGCCCTGATCTCTTCCGTCTGCGGCCGCAGGATCGCTTTGATGCTGCCCCGCATTCCCTTTTCCTTCCGCCTCACCCGGAATGTCTTCGTTAACGCTTCCACTCTGATTGCCTGCATGACTTTCTCCTCCCTCTTCCTCCATTTACAGGACAAAAAAAGAACCGCCATGTTCCATACACCTAAAGTGTATCTTCCATGCGGTTCTCCTGTCTTCGATCCTGATTTCCGCATAGCCAAATAAGACTTTCCGTCTTACGGCCATGCGCTCCGGCGGCTTCCCGCCGCCCTCAGGCTGTGACCGTGATCTGAAAAATCTGCTGTACCTGCATAATGGCTATAAATAGAACCTGCTTGATCGTACTTATACTTTCCTCCACATGACAGTCCGGATTGCCGGACTGTCAGCTTGCTGCTGTAAATTTTCAGATAGCATATCACAGTCTTATGGATCTGTCAAACACTAATTACATTGTTCTTTCTATCTTTTCTTTGTATCTTTTCTTTGTATCAATTACATGGTTCCCGGCGATTTCCCTTTATCATTCTGCTCTGTCACGAATCTCGCCATGCATCTCCTGCAGCGACTTTACGGCACTGACGGGGTGCGTTTTCACATAGTGAATGCCTTCCGCCGTCACTTTTGCCGCCGCCACCGTAGTGATATAGGGCGCTTTCGCCTTGATCGCGGCCTTGCGCAGATAGCTGTCGTCATGCACGCTGTCCTTGCCCACAGGCGAATTGATAATCAGGTCGAAATCGCCGTTGGTAATCATATCCCCCACGTTGGGACGTCCCTCGTAGAGCTTCTTCGCCTTCGTGGCCGGAATCCCTGCCGCCGTGATCAGATTATACGTGCCTTCCGTGGCCACGATCTCAAAACCGTCCTGCGCCAGGCTTCCGGCCACTTCCACCACCTCATCCTTATCCTTCTTGTTGACGGAAATCAGCACTCTGCCCTCCAAAGGCAGTTTCGACTGCACCGCTTCCTGCGCCTTGAAAAATGCTTCTCCATAGGACCGGGAAAGCCCCAGCACCTCTCCGGTAGAACGCATCTCCGGCCCCAGGATGGGATCCACCTCCGGGAACATATTGAAGGGGAAGACCGCTTCTTTTACCCCGTAATTGGGAATCGCCTGCTCCTTCAGATCCCGGATCGGCGACGGCCGTCCTGTCAGCTCCGCCGTGATAATGTCCGTCGCCAGCGGCACCATGCGGATATTGCAGACCTTGGACACCAGCGGCACGGTACGGGAAGCTCTGGGATTGGCTTCCAGCACGAAAACCTTACCGTTCTCGATGGCATACTGCATATTCATCAATCCTTTGACATGCATCTCCTCCGCAATCTTTCTCGTATACTCCTTGATGGTCTCCACGCTCTCCTCCGGGATATGCACGGAAGGAATGATGCAGGCCGAATCGCCGGAATGAATCCCGGCAAGCTCGATATGCTCCATCACAGCGGGCACAAAAGCGTGGGTACCGTCGCTGATGGCATCCGCCTCGCACTCCAGCGCGTGATTTAAGAACCTGTCGATCAGAATCGGACGGTCGGGCGTCACGCCTACCGCAGCATTCATATATTCCGTCAGGCTTTCGTCGTCGTAGACCACTTCCATGCCTCTGCCGCCCAGCACATAGGAAGGACGCACCATCACCGGATATCCTATCCCTGCCGCAATGGCAAGCGCTTCCTCCACCGTGGTGGCCATCCCCGACTCCGGCATGGGAATCTCCAGCTTCTCCATCATGGCGCGGAACTGGTCGCGATCCTCCGCCAGATCGATCACTGCCGGCGGCGTACCCAGTATCTTCACGCCGTTCTTTTCCAGCTCGGAAGCAAGGTTAAGCGGTGTCTGTCCGCCGAACTGGGCGATCACGCCAAGCGGTTTCTCTTTGTTATAGATACTCAACACATCTTCTAAAGTCAACGGCTCGAAATACAGCTTGTCCGAGGTGTCATAGTCGGTGGACACCGTCTCCGGGTTACAGTTGACGATAATCGTCTCAAAGCCCAGCTTTTTCAAAGCCATGGCCGCATGAACGCAGCAGTAGTCGAACTCGATGCCCTGGCCGATCCGGTTGGGACCGCCGCCCAGGATCATGATCTTCTTCCTGTCCTCGTTGACAGGGTTCTTATCCGGCGCATTGTAGGTGGAATAGAAGTAAGCGCTGCTCTGTGTGCCGCTCACATGCACACCCTCCCAGGCTTCTTCCACACCCAATGCCAGACGACGGTTCCTGATATCCTCCTCCGGAATCTCCAGCAGCTGGCTTAAATACTTATCGGAAAAGCCGTCCTTTTTGGCCGTGATCAGCATTTCATCCGGCAGCTGCTGCGTACCTGTCCTGCCCTTATACTGCAAAACAGCTTCCTCTTCCTCCACCAGCTCCTTCATCTGCTCGATAAAATATGCTTTTACCTTCGTGATCTCGTGGATCTCCTCCACTGTCGCGCCTTTTCTGAGCGCTTCATACATCAGGAAATGCCGCTCGCTGGAAGGGGTGATCAGCCGTCTTAACAGCTCTTCCTTCGACAGGGTGTCAAAATCCTTCGCATGGCCCAGACCATAACGTCCCGTCTCCAGAGAACGGATGGCCTTCTGGAAAGCCTCCTTGTAGGTTTTACCGATACTCATGACCTCGCCCACAGCGCGCATCTGGGTCCCCAGCCTGTCCTCCACGCCTTTGAATTTCTCGAATGCCCAACGGGCAAATTTGATCACCACATAGTCGCCGTCCGGCACATATTTATCCAGCGTGCCGTATTTTCCACAGGGGATGTCTTTCAGCGTCAGGCCCGCCGCCAGCATGGACGACACCAGGGCGATGGGGAAGCCCGTAGCCTTGCTGGCCAGCGCGGAAGAACGGGAAGTACGGGGATTGATCTCGATCACGATGATCCGGTCCGACACCGGGTCATGGGCAAACTGCACATTGGTGCCGCCGATCACCTGTACCGATTCCACGATCTTGTATGCCTGCTCCTGCAGCCGCCTCTGGCACTCCTCCGAAATGGTCAGCATGGGGGCGGAACAGAAGGAATCGCCGGTGTGAACTCCCAGCGGATCGATATTCTCGATAAAGCATACGGTGATGATATTGTTGTCCGCATCCCGCACCACTTCCAGCTCCAGCTCTTCCCAGCCGAGGATCGACTCCTCCACCAGAACCTGTCCCACCAGGCTGGCCTGTAAGCCTCTGGCACAAACCACCTGCAGCTCTTCCCTGTTATAGACGAGGCCGCCACCGGCTCCGCCCATGGTGTAGGCCGGACGCAGCACCACCGGATACCCCAGCTTCTCGGCGATGGACAGCGCCTCCTCCACGGAGTAAGCCACCTCACTGCGGGCCATCTCGATACCCAGCGCGTTCATGGTCTTCTTGAACTCGATGCGGTCCTCGCCCCGCTCGATGGCATCCACCTGCACCCCGATGACCTTTACATTGTATTTCTCCAGGACGCCCGCCTTATGTAATTCCGCACACAAATTAAGCCCGGACTGGCCTCCCAGATTCGGAAGCAATGCGTCGGGGCGTTCTTTTGCAATGATCTGTTCCAGCCGTTCTACATTGAGCGGCTCAATATAAGTCACATCCGCTGTCTCCGGATCCGTCATGATGGTGGCCGGATTGGAATTCACCAGCACGATCTCGTACCCTAATTTGCGGAGCGCTTTACAAGCCTGTGTTCCCGAGTAATCGAACTCACAGGCCTGCCCGATGATGATCGGGCCTGAACCGATGATCAGCACCTTATGAATATCTGTTCTGCGTGGCATACATGTCCTCCATTCTTATCTTTGCGTACCCACTTTGTGCGATTCTGATTTCGAATATTTCCGACGGATATGCTCCGGATCTGCAGCATATCCGTCTGTGAAAATTTCCACAAAGTCTCGCTTTCCTGTGTCAAATTTCGTTGTCGTTCCCCATTCTATCATTATAGATATGGCGGTGTCAATTCAGTTCTTCGAATCGCCTCTGCACCAAATATACGCTGAGTTCTCAATCCTTTCCTTCCCTGTGACTGCCCGGAACTTCCCTTTATTTGGACGTGATGCCCGAAACTTCCAGCACCTGCGCAAACACGCCGCACTCCGCCTCGGATATGCCGCACTGCCGGTCCTTATCTATGATATCGTGGAAAATCCCGATAAACTCAAGGAATTTTGCCTTTTCCTCAGCCCCGCGCAGAGAACCGGACAGCACATCCTCCTGCCCTGCACAAAGCCCTGAGAGGAAATCCGGCGTCACCTTATCCTTCATCTGCACGATCAATTCATAGACAGCGCGGAAGCACGTCTGCATGCACAGCAAAGCAAACAGCATCAAACGTCTTTCCCGTATCTCATATAACTCTTCCGCCGCCATTTTCTTAAGCAACAGGAAGGAGTTGAACAGGCGGTCCATGATCTTCGGATCGCTGCCCACGGAACGGCGGATCAATTCCACATAAAACTCCAGTTCTGTCTCTTCTGCACAGATGCCGATATGCTCCAGCCTGTCCTGCACATAATTCTGTATCTGAAAACCTGACGTCGGCACACGGAACGATACCTGAAACAGCCTGTCAAAAAAGCTCTTCCCCTTTTTCTCATCAAAATCCTGTCCGTACCGTTCCACCGCCCCGCGAATCACCGAACTGTAGTCTGCCGCGCCCA
>VSOD01000096.1 GCA_009774655.1 Lachnospiraceae bacterium | reverse complement strand
TCTTAAAACAGTAACAGGTCAAAAACTTTTTTGGCAGCAAACCTTGCTAAAATTGTAAATAGATTTTATAATTCTTTAATACATGTGTCCGCAAATTCATAATTCTATTATTGATTTATGAATGCGTGTACCTTATATTTTATATAGAGAGAAAACAGAAAGTGAGGATTCCTCATGGATGATAATTTAAATCAATACGAAGGTGGCCCCGGTGGTCCCGGCAACGGCTCCGGCGGCCCGGGAGGGCCGGGAGGCCCCGGTGGATCCGGCAGCAGCGGCAACGATCCCCGGAAACAGAGCCTGATCATGCTGGCGGTGGCGGCTATCGTCACCCTTTTATGCATCAGCATGTTCATGAAGATGATGACCGGCGCTACCAATCAGGAGATTTCCTACAATGCCTTTATCGAGATGATCGAGAAGGAACAGATCGAGAGTGTTACGGTAGAATCCGATAGAGTTGTCATTTATCCGAAGCAGGCGGAGACGAAATCCCCTTTTGCATACGGCTACGGTCTGGGTACGATGACTTACTATACCGGTAAGATGGAAGACGACGACACACTGACCAAGCGCTTGCTGGAAAAGGACATCGAGACCAACAAACCGACCTCCGACAGTTCCAGCATCATTATGACGGTGCTGCTCTATTATGTGCTTCCGATCCTGCTGATGTGGGGATTGATGAGCCTGCTCTTCCGGCGGATGGGCGGCAGAGGCGGCCCCATGGGCGTGGGCAAGAGTACTGCCAAGGCCTATGTGCAGAAAGAGACCGGTATCACCTTTAAGGATGTGGCAGGGGAAGATGAGGCCAAGGAATCGCTGGTGGAAGTGGTGGACTTCCTTCACAACCCCGGCAAATATTCCAAGATCGGTGCCAGACTGCCCAAAGGGGCGCTTCTGGTAGGACCGCCCGGAACAGGTAAGACACTGTTGGCCAAGGCAGTGGCGGGAGAGGCGCATGTGCCCTTTTTCTCCCTGTCCGGTTCAGATTTTATAGAATTATATGTAGGTGTGGGTGCATCCCGTGTGCGTGATCTGTTCAGGGAAGCGGAGAAGAACGCGCCCTGTATCGTGTTTATCGACGAGATCGACGCCATCGGCCGCAGCAGGGATTCCAAGTACGGCGGCGGTAACGAGGAGAGAGAACAGACGCTGAACCAGCTGCTGTCCGAGATGGACGGTTTTGACGGCAAGAAGGGGATCATCATCCTGGCGGCCACCAACAGGCCGGAGATCCTGGATAAGGCGCTCCTGCGTCCGGGTCGTTTCGACCGCAGGATCATCGTGGACAAACCGGATTTAAAAGGCCGTGTGGAAATCCTGAAAGTACATGCCAAGGATGTGCGTATGGATGAGACCGTGGATCTGAATGAGATCGCGCTGGCGACCTCCGGTGCGGTGGGATCCGATCTGGCGAACATGATCAATGAGGCGGCCATCAATGCCGTCAAGACAGGCAGAGAGTATGTCAATCAGAAGGATCTGTTCGACGCAGTGGAGCAGGTACTTGTGGGCAAAGAGAAAAAGGACCGTATCATGAGTAAGGAAGAGCGCAAGATTGTTTCCTATCATGAGGTGGGCCATGCGCTGGTAAGCGCGCTGCAGAAAAATTCGGAACCGGTACAGAAGATCACCATCGTGCCAAGAACCATGGGAGCGCTGGGGTATGTCATGCACGTACCGGAGGAAGAGAAATATCTGAACACAGAAGCGGAGCTGCGGGAACGTCTGGTGGGACTGCTGGGAGGCCGTGCGGCGGAGGAGATCGTCTTCGATACCGTCACCACGGGAGCGGCCAACGATATCGAGCAGGCCACGAGCATTGCCCGCAACATGATCACCCGCTTCGGTATGAGCAAGAAATTCGGCCTGATGGGGCTGGCGACGGTAGAAAGCCAGTATCTGGACGGCAGGGCATCCCTGACCTGTTCCGATGTGACGGCGGCGGATATCGATACGGAAGTGATGAAGATGCTGCGTGACAGCTACAAGCAGGCCAAGAAGCTGTTGAAGGAAAACCGCGAGATCATGGATAAACTGGCGGCACACCTGATCGAGAAAGAGACCATTACCGGCAAGGAATTTATGAAGATCTTCCGTAAGGAGAAAGGACTTCCGGAGCCGGAAGAGGAGGAGAACGGGAACAGTACAGCCAAAAAGGAGACCCGGCCGGCACAGCAGAATCCGGCAGCGGGCAGTGCCGAGCCGGAGAAGCAGCCTGTATATGGCCAGCCGGCGTCGGGACAGAGCGCTGTAGAAGGCAGTCCGGCTTCGGATCAAAATTCCGATGCGGCGCAAAGCCGGCAGGAGCAGGCTTCCGATCCTGGTATGCAGGAGCAGACGCCGGAGGCGCAGAAAGAACAGGAGCAGCCATGGAGGCCGCCCTGTCAGCCGCAGCCGGAGAACAGAGGCGTCTTTTCACAGGCGCCGGAACCGCGGGACGATCATAAACATTAAGAACCTGCGGCGTAGGAAAGAATAAGAGGCAAAGTCATATCAGCAGCTGACTTTGCCTTCTCTTTATAACAGTAAGGAAAGCATGCCATGTTTAACTTTGAAGAAGAATTGAAGAAACTGCCGAATGCTCCGGGTGTGTACCTGATGCACGATGCGGGCGACACGATCATCTATGTGGGCAAGGCCGTGAATCTACACAGCCGGGTGCGCTCTTATTTCCGCAGGATCGTGGGCAGAGGGCCGCAGATTGACAGGATGGTGGAACAGATCGCCCGCTTTGAGTATATCGTGACGGACTCCGAGCTGGAGGCGCTGGTGCTGGAGAATAACCTGATCAAGGAATACAGCCCGAAGTACAACACGATGCTCAAGGACGACAAGACCTATCCTTATATCAAAGTGACTATGGGGGAGGAATTCCCGCGGATCCTTTTTTCCAGAGAGATGAAGAAGGACCGTTCCCGGTATTTCGGGCCGTATACGAGTGCGGCGGCGGTGAAGGATACCATCGACCTGATGAACAAGCTCTACCAGCTAAAGACCTGCAACCGCAGGTTGCCGCGGGATATCGGCCTCGAGCGGCCCTGCCTGAATTACCATATCAAGCAGTGTCTGGCTCCATGTCAGGGCTATATCGACAGGGAGGCGTACAGAGAACGCGTGGAACAGGCGTTGGATTTCCTGAACGGCAACTATAAGCCGCTTTTGAAGGATCTGGAGGAAAAGATGACGCAGGCGTCCGAGAATCTGGAGTTCGAGGAAGCTATACGGTACAGGGATCTCTACAACAGTGTCAAAAGCGTGGCGCAGAAGCAGAAGATCACGGACAGCAACGGCGAGGACAAGGATATTCTGGCGCTGGCCAAGGATGAGACAGATGCCGTGGTGCAGGTCTTTTTTGTGCGGGACGGCAAGCTGATCGGCAGGGAGCATTTCTATATGACCCATGTGGAGGGGTATGACACGGCGCAGATCCTGCTGGATTTTGTGAAGCAGTTTTATGCGGGCACGCCTTATATTCCGCGGGAATTGATGCTGCAGGAGGAGATTGCAGACATTGAGATCCTGGAAAAGTGGCTGAGCAGCCGTAAAGGCAGCCGGGTCTATCTGCGCGTGCCGAAGAAAGGAGCCAAAGAAAAGCTGGTGGAGCTGGCGGCTCAGAACGCGCATCTTGTGTTAAGCCAGGACAAGGAGCGGATCAGACGGGAGGAAGGCCGTACCATCGGAGCGATGAAGGAGATCGGGGCACTGCTCCAACTGGAAAATGTGAGCCGTATGGAGGCTTTCGACATCTCCAATATCAGCGGATTCGCCAATGTAGGTTCCATGGTGGTATTTGAAAAGGGAAAAGCGAAGCGCAGCGACTACCGCAAATTCCGCATTCAGTCGGTATCCGGGCCGGACGATTACGCCTGCATGAAGGAAGTGCTGACCAGACGTTTCATTCACGGCATGGAGGAGAAGGAGGAGCTGAACCGGAAGGCGATCAACCAGGAATTCGGCAGCTTCACGAAATTTCCGGATCTGCTGCTGATGGACGGCGGCAGAGGGCAGGTCAATATCGCGCTGCAGGTGTTGGAGGAGCTGCATCTGGAGATTCCCGTCTGCGGTATGGTCAAGGACGACAACCACCGCACCAGAGGGCTGTACTATCAGAATGTGGAGATTCCCATTGACACCCACTCGGAAGGGTTTAAGCTGATCACCCGGATTCAGGATGAAGCGCATCGCTTTGCCATCGAATATCATCGCTCCCTGCGCTCCAAGGCCCAGGTCAAGTCTGTGCTGGATGAGATACCGGGGGTGGGGCCGGCCAGACGCAAAGCGTTGATGCGGCATTTCGGTTCCATAGGCGAGGTGCGGGAGGCGTCCGTGGAGAAGCTGTGCGAAGTGCCGGAGATACCGGAGCATATCGGACGGCAGATCTATGCATTTTTTCGGACGGATGCGGAGAACGGGGATCCGCAGTAACTCTTTAAAATGATAATTAAGTCGGAAAAAATACGTTTTAGAATGAATAAAATTGACTTAAAGTTCATACAATGATATCATCAAGGTAAAAGAAGGGAAAAAATGGTTGTTTTGGGCTGTGAGGTGATATCGTGCGGAGGAAAATAGAAGAGAAGCTGTTACGATGGAAAAACGATGAAGAGGGCCGTATGCCGTTGCTGCTTTACGGCGCACGGCAGGTGGGCAAGACTTTCATCCTGCTGGATTTCGGGGAGAAGAACTACGAGAATGTAGTCTATATCAATTTGGAGACGAACCGCTCCGTAGCTTCTGTCTTCGAGAATGATATCGCTCCGGGACGGATCATTACGCTGCTGGAGGCGATCGTGGGAGAGGAGATCCATCCGGGGAGGACGCTTTTGTTTCTGGATGAGATCCAATCCTGTGAGAGGGCATTGACAAGTCTGAAATATTTCTGTGAGCAGGCGCCGGAGTATCATATCGTATCTGCCGGGAGTCTTCTCGGCGTGGCAGTCAACAGGCAGCAGTATTCTTTTCCGGTGGGGAAAGTGAAGAGCCTGTCCCTGCACCCGCTGGATTTTGAAGAGTTCCTGTGGGCGGTGGGAGAAGAGACGCTGACGGGGGAGATCCGGGCCTGCTGTGAGGCGCACAGGCCGATGATAGAGGCCCTGCATCAAAAGGCGCTGGAGCTGTATCATTATTATCTGATCGTAGGCGGTATGCCTGCCGTTGTCAACGAATACGTCAGCCGGGGGAAGCTGGTACTGGTGCCGAATATGCAGCATGAGATTCTGGGAAACTATGTGGCGGATATGGCGAAGTACGCTTCTGCGGAGGAGGCGGTCAAGATCCGGGCGGCTTTCAATTCCATTCCCGCACAGCTGGCGAAGGATAACAGAAAGTTCCAGTATAAGGTGGTGCAGAGAGGGGCCAGCAGTTCCATGTTCGGGGCCTCGATCGAGTGGCTGGAGCAGTCCGGTGTGGTTTTGAAATGTAAGAGGATCCTGCATGGAGAGGATCCGATCTCCGTCTATGAAGATCTCTCGTCTTTCAAATTATATATGGGTGATGTAGGGCTTCTGGTGGCCAAATCCGGGCTGTCCCTGCAGACGATCCTGCTGGGGGAGGCCAATACCTTTATGGGAGCCGTGACGGAGAACTATCTTGCGGTTCAGCTGGCGGCCATGGGGTACGGGATCTATTACTGGGCGCCCGAGAACAGCCAAGCGGAGCTTGACTTTGTGCTGCAGGCAGGCGGACAGGTGACAGCAATCGAGAGTAAGCGCGGCACCCACAACAGATCCAGAAGCCTGGGCATGTTTATCCAGAAATATAAGCCGGGCCGGGCGATCCGGTTTTCGGAAGAAAATTTTTACAATACGGAGTCGGTGGAGGCGTTGCCTTTGTATGCGGCGTTCTGTCTTGGGGACTGAAATCGCAGCTCATCGGTCGGATGCCCTGCTGCGGGGTGCCAGGCACCGTGACGCATAACGATCTCCTGTCAATAATGCGGTGCAGTAGTTTTATCAGATGAATTGCGAACCGCCTTTTTGTATGTTAGAATAGGACATGGAACGGCATTTGCATAACTTTGCGGATTGTTGCAAATAGACTGTGCAGGATGCGGCAAGACAAGATACGGGAGGTAAGGAGAGGGTATGGCGAGCATCAGTTTGACGAAGGTTATCGAGAAATTTAAGTGGGAGAATCTTACGCCGGAGATCGATATTTCCAAGATCAGCGTGATCCAGCCGGATATCAACAGACCGGCGCTGCAGATCGCGGGGTATTTCGAGCATTTTGAGACGACGAGACTGCAGATCGTAGGATTTGTGGAATATTCTTATATGAATTGCATGGAAGAGGACCGTCAGCGCGAGATCTTCGAGAAGCTGCTCAACAATCCGATCCCGGGCATCCTGTTCTGCAGGGAGTTACAGCCGAACCCGTTATTCCGGGAGATCGCGGTCAAGTACGGCGTGCCGATCCTGATGAGCAAGAAGGCTACTTCGGCCTGTATGGCGGAAGTGATCCGCTGGCTGAATGTGAAGCTGGCTCCCTGTATCTCCGTGCACGGCGTGCTGGTGGACGTATACGGCGAGGGCGTGCTGATCACGGGCGAGAGCGGCATCGGTAAGTCCGAGGCGGCGCTGGAGCTGATCAAGAGAGGACATCGTCTTGTCACGGATGATGTGGTGGAGATCCGCAGAGTCAGTGAGGATACGCTGGTGGGAAGTGCCCCGGATATCACGAAGCACTTTATCGAGCTGCGGGGTATCGGTATCGTGGACGTGAAGTCGCTGTTCGGTGCGTCCAGCGTCAGGGATACGCAGAATATTGATCTGGTCATCCGTCTTGAGGACTGGGATAAGGATAAGGAATATGACCGTCTTGGTCTGGAAGAGGAGTACACCGAGTATCTGGGCAATAAGGTGGTATGCCACAATATTCCCATCAGACCCGGCCGGAATCTGGCCATCATTTGCGAGTCGGCGGCAGTCAACCATCGTCAGAAGAAGATGGGCTACAATGCGGCGCAGGAGCTGTATAAGCGCGTGCAGAAATCTCTGGCGGCCAGACGGGAAGAAGACCAGTAAGTGCGGCGTGCCAGGGCGGCCGGTGTGGAACAGATAAAATATAAATCATTAAACATATAACAAATTACAAACAAGGGGGAGAAAGACATGGCAAATTATGTATTTGGAGTGGATGTGGGCGGAACTACCGTGAAGCTGGGGCTGTTTGACATTGACGGCAATCTGCAGGACAAGTGGGAGATTCCCACCAGGACGGAGAACGGCGGCGTGAATATCCTGCCGGACGTTGCGGCCAGCGTACAGGCCAGGATGGAAGAGAAGGGGATCACGAAAGACGACGTGGCAGGCGTGGGCATCGGCGCTCCCGGCCCGGTTGACGGCAGAGGGATCATCCACAAGGCGGTGAACCTGGGGTGGTCTGAGATGAATCTGAAAAAGGAACTGTCGGAACTTCTCGGCGGTATGCAGGTGGAAGGCGGCAATGACGCCAATGTGGCGGCGCTGGGCGAGATGTGGAAAGGCGGCGGCCAGGGTCATAAGGATCTGGTGGCAGTCACTTTGGGAACCGGCGTGGGCGGCGGCATCATCATCAACGGCAAAGTCGTGACCGGCTGCAACGGTTCGGGCGGCGAGATCGGCCATATCCATGTGGAGGATAATGAGACAGAAGTCTGCGGCTGCGGCAATTTAGGTTGCCTTGAGGAATATGCTTCCGCTACGGGCATCACCAGACTGGCGAACCGGAAACTGAAAGCCTGCGACAAGGACAGTGTGCTGCGGCAGGGCGAAGTATCCGCCAAGACGGTATTTGATGCGGTCAAGGCAGGGGATGAGCTGGCCATCGAGGTGGCGAAACAGTTCGGAGAATATCTGGGCAAGGGCCTGGGCGTGATCGCCGGTGTTGTCAACCCGGAAGTATTCGTGATCGGCGGCGGCGTTTCCAAGGCCGGCGAAGTACTGTTTGATTATATCCGCCCGCCTTTCGAGCGCACGGTGTTCCATGGCTGTAAGGATACGAAGTTCGTGCTTGCCACACTGGGCAACGATGCGGGCATCTACGGAGCGGCGAAGCTGGTGCTGGAATAAAAGACAGAAGAAACAGAATATACATAATTTTAAGATAAAACAGGGATTCTATAGTAAGCGGCAGAGTAATTTGCCGCTTACTATGAAAGTCTTCGACTTTCACAGCATGGATAGAAGTTTATGATAAAGATGATCTGTGACATCCGCGGCTGCATCGGAATATTAATAAATAAGCAGTAAATTCGAGAAATGGACGGGATAGAAATTGAGTGCATCAATGTATGATTATATAAAAACGATCATTCCGGAAGAACGTATCTTGTTTCACGAACCGATGAGTAAGCACACCACTTTTCGAGTGGGAGGAGAGGCAGACTGTCTTATCATGATTCATGAGGAGCAGGAACTGGCGAAGCTGGTCCGTTACCTGAATCAGATAGAGGAAGCATATTTTATAGTAGGAAACGGCAGCAATCTTCTTGTAGGAGATAAAGGATACCGGGGCGTGGTGCTCAAACTTGACGGGCCTATGGGAGAAGTGGAGACGAAAGGAACGGTGATACGGGCCGGCGCCGGAGCGCTGCTATCGAAGGTGGCAGCGCAGGCAAAGGAGCACGGCCTGTGCGGGATGGAGTTTGCGGCCGGCATTCCCGGCAGTATCGGCGGCGCCGTGGTGATGAATGCAGGCGCTTATGGCGGCGAGATGAAGCAGGTTGTCGTGTCTGTCCGGGGATTGGACAAAGAGGGAGAGATCCTGACGCTGGACAACGATACGATGGAATTCGGATATCGCAGCAGTGCCATACGCAACAGGCCGATCATCGTACTGGAAGTGACGCTGCAGCTTGCGGCGGGTGATGCAGAGGCGATCGGGATGAGGATGGAAGAGCTGGCGGCACAGCGCAGAAGCAAACAGCCTCTGGAATATCCCAGCGCCGGCAGCACATTCAAACGGCCGGAGGGATACTTTGCGGGCAAGCTGATCATGGACGCGGGGCTGCGGGGCTATCGGATCGGCGGCGCGCAGGTGTCGGAGAAGCACTGTGGTTTTGTGGTAAACAGAGGCGGCGCCACCGCGGCGGATATCAGAGAAGTGATCGAGGAAGTACAGGAGCGGGTCAGGGACCGGTTTCATGTCACGTTAGAACCGGAGATCGTTTTTCTGGGAGACTTTTGAAAAAACTGCGGGAATCCGAAATGCAGAGGATACGGGAGATAATGAAATGAGATTTGTGGTAGTGACCGGGATGAGCGGTTCCGGCAAACGGACGGCTATGAAGATGCTGGAAGACGTGGGCTTTTACTGTGTGGATAACCTGCCGGTACCGCTGATCGAGAAATTTGTGGAGCTTATAGCCATGCCAAGCAGCGAGATCACGAAGGTGGCGCTGGGCCTGGACGTGCGTGCAGATCAGCCTTTTGGCGACGCGCAGCGCACATTGGACAAGCTGAAAGAGAACGGGTATCTGTTCGAGATTCTTTTTATGGAGGCGAGCGATCAGGTTCTTCTGAAAAGATATAAGGAGTCGAGGCGCATGCATCCGCTTTCCCCGGCGGGAAGGGTGGAAGAAGGCGTGCACAGGGAGCGTGATATCCTGCAGTATATTAAGAAGAAGGCAGACTATGTGATCGATACTTCCAATCTTCTGACAAGGGAGTTAAAGGAAGAGATCGACCATATTTTTGTACGCAATGAAGAATATAATTCCCTGATGGTCAGTATACTGTCCTTCGGGTTTAAGAACGGGATTCCGGCGGATGCGGATCTGGTGTTTGACGTCAGATTTCTTCCGAATCCGTTCTATATTGATGAATTGAAGCATAAGACTGGTAATGACAGGGAAGTAAGGGATTATGTGATGGATTTTCCGGAGGCTTCCGCGTTTCTGGAGAAGCTGGAAGGAATGCTGGATTTTCTGATCCCCAACTATGTAAAGGAAGGAAAGCATCAGCTGGTGATCGGGATCGGCTGCACCGGCGGCAAGCACAGAAGCGTGACGCTGGCCAATGAACTTTATGCTGAGATGAAGGAACGCGGTAATTACGGTGTGAAGCTGTATCACAGAGATATGAAACAGGGAGTGTAGGGAATGTCTTTTTCCGGGACAGTGAAGGAAGAACTTGCAGCGCATATAGATTCTTCGAGGCATTGTCAGCTGGCAGAGCTGGCGGCGATCCTGCACTTTGGCGGCGGTATATGCGGGGCGGCAGGCGAACCACATCTTTGCCTTGAGACAGAAAATGAAGCAGTTATCAGAAAATGCTTTACATTATTAGAAAAAACCTTTAATATAAATAAAGTTGCAGTACAGGGCAAAGGGAGGATACTGTCCGACGACAGGACAGAAGATAAAGTGATACAGGCCCTGCATCTTGGAAAGAGGGAGGACGGATCGATTCTGCTGCAGACACCGGTCAACTCTCTTTTGATCAAGAATTCCTGCTGCGCCAGAGCATTTTTAAGGGGCGCATTTTTGAGTATCGGATCGATGAGCGATCCTGAGAAGAGCTACCACTTGGAGTTTGTCTGCAGTATCAGAGAGCAGGCAGGACAGCTTAAGGATATTATTCGGGAATTTCAGATTGATGCGAAGAGTGTCCGGCGCAAGAAATATGAGGTTGTCTATTTAAAAGAAGGTTCCGGTATTG
This sequence comes from Lachnospiraceae bacterium, assembly GCA_009774655.1. Lineage (GTDB taxonomy): Bacteria > Bacillota > Clostridia > Lachnospirales > Lachnospiraceae > UBA3282. The sequence continues at coordinate 1,155 of VSOD01000096.1, read as the reverse complement.
TAGACCTTCTGAACGTAATGGGAGCGCATGTTTCCCTGATGAATCTGGAGAATCTGAGGATCGTCAAGGAAATGCGTAATTCCGTGAACAGGCGGGTAAACTGCGAGACAGCCAATATTTCCAAGACCGTGACTGCAGCATCGAAGCAGATCGAAGACATACTCCTGATCAGAGACAAATACGGTTTTGACAACCTGCCGGACAATCTGCGGCAGATGGCGGAAGTGCGGCTGGAGTATCCGGATGCCGCGCTGAAAGAGCTGGGGGGCTATCTGGATCCGGCCGTAGGGAAATCGGGAGTAAATCACAGACTGCGCAAATTAAGTGAGATTGCCGATAGAATCAGGTTGTAAAGGAGGGAAAAAGTATGATTCAAAAAGCTATCCAGATTAAACTGGAGGAAGGGCTGGAGGCCAGACCGGTCGCCATGCTCGTGCAGGTGGCAAGTCAGTTTGAGAGTACTGTGTACATCAACTCAGAAGACAGAAAAGTGAACGCCAAGAGCATTATGGGGATGATGAGTCTTGGACTTGCCAGTGGGGAAGAGGTAACTGTTGTTGCGGACGGAAATGATGAGGACACTGCTGTTGTGGAGATTGAGAAATTCCTGAGCGGTAATTAGACCCGGGCTGCGCACATGACATTTAGATAAGGCAGAATGTAAAAGAGATTTCTGTAGAAAGAAGTCTCTTTTTTTACGCTTTTTTAACTTTGTCGTAATTGAAATTTACAGATCACTCTATTAAAATAATGATTACAGGATATATTTGCAGGATACATTAAAGGAGGGAGGCAGCTATGAGGAAAAGAATGCTTTTTGTATACAATCCGAGAGCGGGTAAAGCGCAGATCCGCAGTAATCTGCTGGATATCATAGATATTTTCGTGAAGGCCGGGTATGAGGTCACTGCCTATCCCACGCAGGCAACGGGGGATGCGGTCAAGGCGGTGAAAGAGCGGCAGGGCAGCTATGACATGGTGGCATGCTGCGGCGGGGACGGGACGCTGGATGAAGTGGTCAACGGGATGATGCAGAGCGAGGAGAAGCTGCCGGTGGGCTATATTCCGGCAGGCAGTACCAATGATTTTGCCAACAGCCTGAAAATCCCCAAGAATATGATCAAGGCGGCGGACGTGGTCGTGAACGGCGTAAAC
>VSOD01000095.1 GCA_009774655.1 Lachnospiraceae bacterium | reverse complement strand
CAGGAAGAACTTGCAGAAACGATAGGAATTTCAGTGCCAATGATTTGTCAGATCGAACGCGGATCAAAGGTGCCGACCATGGTCCTGGGACGGCAGATCGCAAGGGTATTTAAATGCAGCATGGAAGAGCTTTTTGAGGAGGTATAAGGATGAGACTACTTGAGTACAGGAGAAAAACACTTGAAGAACTTTTTAGCGAGTATGCAAAGAAAGAAAACCAGTCACTGGTTGTGAATGAGGTCTATGCGAGAATCAAGGATACTTTTGAGATGCTGGACAGGTTTCCGAGTGAGGTGGCTCAGCATTACAGGTTATTCGTGGATCCGGAATCTAATTCAAAAAGACCTGCAGCAGAAATATTTGGTGTGACACTCAGCTGTGATGCACATGAACTTAAGCAGGAACTTGAAGATTCAACCGAAAAAGTGGATCTGCTCATTTCAAAGTTTAAAGAACTTAAACAGGTAGCAGAGCCGATCCTTACACAGATGAAGGCCGGAGCAGAAATGGGGATGGAGTACAAGGTGTCTGCGGAGAGTATAAAGAAAGCGATGGAAGAGTTTCATGTGCCGGGAAAGTGCCGAATAGATGTGCCGAATAGCGAAGAAAAGCTGCAGCTTATAACCACTGCAGCCCGTGAAGGACGTTATCCGGTATCCTTGGATCGGTTTCGGGATATTATACGTATTCACGTCCCAGAGGAAGATAAACTCATATTTCCGACCTATGATGTGAAAGCTGAACAGCTGGAAATTGATAATAAGATTAATCAAAAGCTGGAGGAGTATCGGAGGAGGGTGCTGATTGAGGACGAATAAGATTACCGATCCCAATTTCTTGATCTCTTAATATAGAAGCTAACGTATAGTGATAGTTGACTAAGAGAGCATTTGAATAATATCGACAATAGTTTAACAGATAATTGTTATCAGATAAAAATTTATTGATATCTTTCTCACTGACAGAATTATTTTCGAAGGCTCTCAATAGGCAGTCCAGTGATTGATCGAAGGCTAAAGAAGTAATTTTCAATAAATCAATATCTTTTTCATCATAGATTGAGATATGAAATCCAGAGTGCTTTTTACGATATTGCAGGTCGCTTTTCAGATGTTTCATTTCATTTGCGGGCAATTTCGAATCGCATTTAGGGCAGACAATGGATGAGGACTGCATGAGGGATTCTTCCGTCAATAATATCGTAGTCATACAGTTGTCACAAGTAACTTTGTAATTCAGCATGGGTTATAAATCCTCCTTTGTAGTGATTTGTGTTATCTGGGAAATAACAGTAGTTACAGGAGGATTATAACATAGATTACATTAAAGGAATAGGCGGATAGCCGAAACAGCGGAGAGATCCGCTGTCTGCCGGAGATGGTCTACCGGCACTGATGAGGCAGACCAGAAAGGAAATGATATGAAGAAAAAGATCATCGGGATTATACAGGATGCTGCAGCAGCTATTTCTATCATTCTCTTTCTGGTGGCTTTATACATAATTATGGCAGCAGGATAGGAGGGTTATATGGGAGAGAACAAGAAAGATATCGTAGGGCGACTGTCAATTCTCATGAAAGCGACCAGAGCCGGCTATGATCTGGACAAGCTGGAGTTGTCGGAAGATGGTGGGGAAGTGATAGTAAGGTACGAGTCCGGATATGAGAAAAGAGTCAACGTGGAGTGTGATTCCGGAGCGGCACTGATACTGGATGTAGTTAATGCAATGATATGAATATAAGAGCCGAAACAGCGGAGTGATCCGCTGTCTGCCGGGGATGGCTTACCGGCACTGATGAGGCAGGCCGGAAAGGAGCGTGGAAAGATGGAAGAGACAGGAGCGGGCATAAGAACACCGAAATTTGCTGAGCAGGTAGATACTTTAAGGAAAAGAGCTGCTTTCATCTGTGAAGATTATGATTTCAAGGATGGAGAGAAATTTGATGCAGCATTAGAAGTACTTGCAGCGGTCACAGTGAAGCCCGGTACTACAGTACAGGATGCCCTGGATATTCTGGAAGAAGCCAGGACGATCCTGCTGAGATATCAGCTGATCAGTTAGGTACATAAAAGAAGCCGATGCCTCCGCGAAAGGCACCGACTTCACACATCTGTACAATCCCACTGTATCACAGGTGGGCGACATAGTAAAGAGAGAATGGTGATGGAATGGAATATTTATCAGTACCTGAGTATGCAAGACTGACGGGGAAGACCCGACAATGCATAAGTAAAAATATCAGATTAGGTAAGATTCAGGCTATGGGAATGGTCAGTGAATTAGGCGGTGGCACAGGCGGGGTATCTTATCAGATTCCGGTAAGTTCATTAGATCCTAAATTATACAAAAAATATAAACGCGATCAGGATCGTAAGAATGGCAGACAGGAAATGAAGCCAGAAAAATCCCAGGAACTTCCGACACTGGAAGAAATGAGCGAGGGAGAGCGCCGGGAAGTCGCCTTCTGGAAGCAGGTGATAGCAGAATGGCGGGCCTTCCGCAGTCAGGAAGGGAAGAAGGAGGAGCTTGACCGGATATTTCTGGAAGGGCTGCAGGAGCAGTACCCGGAAATGCAGCTGTCAGTCAGGATGATCCAGCGAAAGGACAAGGTATTGCGGGAGCAGGGCGAGGCGGCGCTGATCGACGGGCGGGGCAAGCATGGGCATCACAAGAAGGCGGTGTCGGATGAAGTCTTTGCGATATTCACGAGTTATTATCTGGATGAGAGCAGGAAGAGTGTGCGTAAATGCATGGAACTCACGGAAATCTATTTAAAGCGTGAACATAAAGAAGACCTGTTGCCGCTGGCATCGTCACAGAGTTTCACGCGGGAGATCCTGCGGAGCATACCGCCTGCTGCAGTAGTATTTTGTCGGGAGGGTCTGAAAGCCTGTACAGACAAGATGCTGCCGTTTATTCATCGTACTTATGAGGATCTGCAGAGCAACGACATCTGGGTGTGCGATAATCATACTTTTGATGTATTCATCAATGATGGAGAACACGCAAAACCGGTCCGCGTATACCTGACGGCATTTCAGGACGTGCGCAGCCGGAAGTTTGTGGGATGGTACGTGACTTTAAGTCCTAATTCGATGGCGACGCTGATTGCGCTGAGAAGGGGAATCGAGAAGTACGGCATCCCGAAGCGGATCCTGTCTGACAACGGACGCGAGTTTTTGACTTTTGATATCGGGGGCCGTGGATTCCGAAAGAGCAGGAAGCTGGTAAAAGATGAACACGAGATTCCGACGATTCTGCAGAATCTTGGCATTGAGTTTACTACAGCGATGGTCAGGAATGCAAGGGCGAAGATCATAGAACGGGCTTTTCTGGATGTAAAAAATGGCTTTTCGAAAATGTTTGAAGGATATACAGGAGGCACGATCGCAGAACGTCCAGAGAGGTTGAAAAAGACAGGAAAGGATGCAGATAACTTTATTCTTCTGCCGGATTTTATTGAATATGTTGACTTGTACATAGAAGGCATGTTTAACAAACATAAACATTACGGTATAGGGATGAATGGCAGGACACCGGATCAGGTATATGCAGCCTGCCTCACAGAGCAGCGGATCGCGACAACAGAGCAGCTTAATCTGATGATGCTGCGTAACACGCGGATGCAGAAAGTCACGCGGGACGGTGTATATGTCACCCTGTACGGTGAGAAGGTGCCTTTCAACAGCCCGGAGTTGAATTTCTATCATATAAATAGAAAGGTTTATGTGCGATATAATCCGGACGACCTGCGGGAGGCACGGGTCTACGACGATCAGGACAGATTCCTGTGCGTTGCACAGCAGACGGATTCAATCAGTTATTTTGCAGACAAGGATAAGGTGAAAGAGCACATCCGCAAGAACAGGAAGTATGCACGGGCTGTACAGGACTGGGTGGATGTCAATGTCAATAAGAGCCTTGACGAACTGGATCTTATCATGTGGCAGGCAGAGCAGAACATTAAAGAGGATGGATGCAGGCCGGATCCAAACATTGTTGAGATACATGCATTGGATAAGAAGGCAGTGGAGCAGCTGCCGAAAGCCGTCGGATACGGTGATGATGAACCGGTTGACTATACGTTGGCGGTGGAGCGGCTACGGGATGCGCAGGAAGGTTAAATTGAACTTTAGTGGAGGTGGAGGATGGTAGACGCAGAAGAAACAAAGCGCTTTAAAGCGAAGAACTTGAGATATAAAAAGCCGATAGTCAGAAACTTGAATCTGGCTTCTATAACTCAAGATATATGGGATATGAAAGAAGAATGTGAAAATGTTAGATGGTATACCGATTCGGAGGACGGGGAGGATTCGCTTATTAATGCTCTTGATGGAGACGAGGACGAGGCATACGAATTCAAAATGGCTTTTTCTGATCTATGCGCTGAATGTGAAAGGATGTTTGAGGATTTGAGGGAGGAATGGGTACCGGAATGCTTTGACATATTCTTTGTTGCGGCAGGCGCCAGTGATTCAGGAGGTGGCTTACTTGGCTGGGACGCATACGATCAAGATTATATGGGAATCAGTTGTACTGACAGTCTTGCAGAAGATGAGGCGGAGAAAAAACTAAAGCAGATGACAAAGGATAATCTGATAGCGGCAACACGCCAATGCTTTAAAGTATATAACGCATATATTGGGCTGCGAAACAGGTATGATAGTCTGAAAGCAGCGATTGATATTCTTCGGGATCAGAACACGGGGCTTATGCAGACAGTGAAGGAAATCGAAAAGCTGTATGCTGCGGTTACAGAAGATGAATGGGTAAGAAAAGACTGGAGCAATCAATCAGTTGAATGGAGACGGTACACAGATGCGCTGCCGCAGGAAGCGTGGATTGCGTAGCTAAACTGAGATTTAGATAAGGAGGTAACGGGATGGGTATTGATTTTATGCTGGAACGGTTAGGGATGTCCGTAGAGGATGCAGAACAGATCAAAGAAAGATGTGATGACAAGGGCATCACGGTAAAGCAGCTTATACAGCAGTTTTTGTGTGATCTTATCGACAACGACCGCAGTAGCGGGAGCGATGAACGAATACTGGTAAGCGGATGGTTTTTAAGAAGCCGGTTTTAGAGAGGAGCTAAGTATGGATTGTATCTACAACAGTGGCGGCCTCTGCTACAAGGATCAAGAATTATTTATAGAGGAGTGTCAGTATATCGGAAGAGAAGAAGAATGCGAGTATGCAGAGGAAAGCTAAGGAAGGTTATCACAGGAGGGTAAAAGGATGGATGTAACATTGGACAGGGTGATGGATGAGCAGGTAGATTACCAGAGCGCGATCGAGAGCCTGCGGGAGTACATAGCAAAGAGCGGCAAGACACAGACAGCGGTCGGAACGGAATTAGGAGTATCCAGCGGAGCGATTAGCAGCTTTTTATCCGGGAAATATAAGACGCCGCATACACTGATTCCGAAGGTCTGCGCATTACTCAGTATGAACGCGAAGAAAGCGGTAGCCCCGAAGGCACCGGGGTTTGCGGAGACGTCGATCAGCAGGACAGTATACAACACAGTCGCATATGCGCACCTGCGGGGTGTGATCGCGGTGGTCTACGGGGATGCTGGAGTGGGGAAGACAAGCACCGTGCGCGAGTATGTAAAGAACGACAGTCTGGCACTGTTGATCACGATCTCACCGACATACTCAAGTATTACCGGTGTGAATGAATTGATCGCGGCACAGCTGGGCGTCAGGGAGCGGGTGGCGAGACGTCTCACGGCAGAGATCGTGGACAGGCTTAAGGGCAGCGGCAGAGTGCTGATCGTGGATGAGGCGCAGCATCTGACCGTCCGGGCGTTGAACCATCTGCGCTGCATATCGGATGAGAGCGGCGTCGGCATCGCGCTGGTGGGAAATGAAGAGGTCTACAGCAAGCTACGGGGCAGCGGCAAGGCGGACTTCGCGCAGCTGTTCTCCCGCGTGGGTATGCGTAAGCAGGTACAGACAAGGGATATCAAAATGGAGGATATCAGGAGCATCTTCGGGCGGTACGAACTGGACGAAGGGGTGTTGAAACTTTTAGGAGGGGTGGCAAATACACCCTACGGCCTGCGCGGTGCTGTGAATGTCTATGTTAACACGGCAGCAGTCTACGGGGAGGTCACGGAAAAGGGAATGGTCAAGGTGATGCGCGACATGAACATAGGATAGATGCGGCTGCGGGGTTTCCCCGCAGCGTCTAATGCAGCTCCACGTCCGGGGTGGAACGGTCACAAGCCCGTATAAATGCAGAGTGGACGGTACAGTGACAATTACATAAGCGAAAGGAGTCTTATATGAAACAGGCAAAAAGGCCCACGCGGGATCAGAAAAAGTTTTTAAAGACAAAAGGACTCGGCCCGGAATCATGGCTTGTTGTAAAAGATACGCAGGAGTATCTGGAAGTCGTGAGCAGAAAAGAACTGGCAGCGTGTGAGATGCGCAGGATCGAGGGCGTCAGGAAGAAGCCGCGGACAAGGAAGCTGGCGAAGGCGCTCATGGCGCTGCTGGCAGCAGGCGTATTATCTGTTACACAAAAGATAAATGTGCAGGCTGTCAGTGCAGAGGACGTGGTGGCGATGTCGGAGCGGATCGGCACATTGTATAGTCTGTGTCCGGAACTGCTGCAGGCGATCGCATGGCATGAGAGCAGTTACAGGGAAGATGCGGAGAACGACGGCTGCAGCGGGCTGATGCAGGTAGCAGGACGCTGGCACGGGGACAGGATGGCAAGGCTGCAGGTAACGGATCTGTATGATCCGGAAAGCAACATGCTGGTGGCTGCGGATTATCTTGCAGAGCTGTTTGCGCAGTATGAGGATCTGGGTATGGTGCTGATGGTATATTCAGGCGATTCCGGCGCAGAGGCATTCGCCCGGAGCGGGCAGGGGTTGTCAGAGTATGCGCAGGAGATCATGGAGCATACGTATCAGCTGGAACAGCAGCACGGAAAATAAAAGGAGGATAAGGACATGGGAAGAAAGAGAATGGAAGAGCCGGCACTTAAGAGCTGGGAAGAAGTGGACAGCACGCTGAAACAGATCCGGGAGGCAGAGATCGCACTCAGTAAGATATCTGCAGATGCGGAACGGTGCATGATTGATATCCGGGAGCAGGCGGAGACGGAAGCGCAGCCTTATAAGGATAAGATCAAGCGGATGGAGCTGCAGCTGAAAGAATTCACGGTGCTGAACAAGGCGGATCTGAAAGGAAAAACAAAGGAGATGCCCTTCGGCCGGGTAGGCTTCCGGCTGAGCACAAAACTGGTGCTGCCCAAGGTGGTTGAAACAGTCATCAACAGTCTTAAAAAATATGGTATGGCAGACTGTGTGGTCGTGAAGGAAACAGTCAATAAGGAGATCTTAAAGACTTATGATGAGGCAACCATACTGGCCGTAGGTGCGAGCCTGAAAAAAGAGGATACATTCTGGTATGAGACAAAACAGGAGAAGATCGCCGATCCGGCATAGGAGGGGCTTATGAGAAAGATCACAGCAGCGCAGAACAGAAAAATACACATGCTTGCGTCACAACTGGGGATGGATGACGACTTACTGCATGAGTTCGTGGGAATGGTCACGAATAAGGAACATATCAGCGGCCTCACGATCACGGAGGCGATCAGGGTCATAGACGGACTGACCGGAAAACGGGAGTATGCTTCCGGCAGCCATATGACTGACCGTCAGAAGAGTTATATCTTCTTTCTGATGAAACAGGCAGGGTGGACAAATGAGAGCGGGGATCCGGAACTGAAACGGCTGGACGGCTTCGTGCAGAAACAGTACGGTATCGACAGTCACAGGTTTTTAGACAGGAAGACGGCCAGCGGCGTGATCGAATTTTTAAAGGATTGGAATAAAAGACAGAAAAAGGAAGCGAAGGAGCCGGCACAGGCATGATGCAGGAAAGGAGGGCATCCGGATGGATAAGGAAAATATATATGAGCTGACACTGGATGACCTTCAGGATCAGCACAGGGAATACGCGGAGGTGATAGGGGTTGACAACCTGCTCCGGTTGTCAGATAATTTCGGTGGGACGAGTATCTACATCCCCCAGCGGCGGGAGCTGGAGAAGAACAGGATCTACCGCCGAATTTATCAGGAATTTGACGGGAGCAACTTACAGGAGCTGACACAGAAGTACGGGGTGTCGAAATCAACGGTCTACAAGATTGTCAGCGACAAGATCGGGCGGGGAGTCTGGAACATTCCCGGACAGATGTCGCTCATGGATATGTTGGGAGAATAGCGATTCCAGAAATTTTTCCACGATGGAAAGTACAAAAAAACAGCGGGATGCTATGATGAGACTGCACACAGAAATGTGTGCGGTCTTTTACTTTTACTTTTTCATAATAACCTTCTCGCGAAAGGGGAATAGCTGTGGCGGCATGGGATATCTTCAAATTTGCTGTATATATGACAGGCATCTTGGCCGCTCTGGCCTTCCTCTTTACATTGATCACAAGCATTTTAGTGATCTGTTACGGGATCAGGCATTTTGATGAATGGGAATAAAAATGGTGAGGCATTGCGGATATGATAACGATGGCAGAAATAATGGGTTTTATTGAGAATAATAGTGTTGAGCTGTTCATGCTGGTAGTCTTTACAAGCTATATATTGCAGAAAGCAAAGAATGACGATAAGCGTGTTACAGAAGTGCAGCAGGCGGCGATCGACACAACGAAGGCGGTATACAATGACGCGCAAGAGAAGATCGAGGAGGCTAACCGGGCGATCCGGGAGCGTGAGGACATCCTTCTTGCCAGCAGCATGGAACGTGAGGAAATACTACGGGAAGAATCGCGTAAGCGTGAGGAGCTGATCAGGAAGGAATCGGAGAAGCGAGAGAGCATCCTGCTGTTGAACATGGAGCGGATCACGGCCAGCATGGGCGACATCACCAGGGCACTGGATGAGATCAAGAAGAGTTTTTCCGGTATCGACAGGAGGCTGGAAAAGATAGAAGAGAGGGTAGGCACTGCATATGAACAGGCTTGAAGTGGCAGACCGGAAGGTGCTGCGTGGGAATGTGATCGAAAAACTGTATGCAAACTACGGGGATGACCTGCGGATCGCGTCGCTTAAGAACCTGTTGCGGACAAGCGGGCTGGTGACGGAAGATGAGCTGAAAAAGGCCATCTTTTATCTGGGAGGCGAAGGCAAGCGGTACATACATGTAAACGTAAACGAGGACAACTGGCTGGACAGCACGATCTGGCTGAAACCTGCAGGAGTCAACCTTGCAGAGGGAGATATAACAGACATAGGGGTGGAGATTGATGAGTAGAGCATTAGATACAGCAGAACACGAGGAGCTGAGGCTGGAGATACTGGAGCTGTGCAGGGAGGCGCAGCCTTACGGCACGAACCCGAACGTACTTCGGGCGGCACTGCGTAAGAGTGGTAATGATCTGTCTGAGAGGGAACTGCTCACACAGGTCGATTATCTGGAAGACAAGGGGCTTGTAGAGACAAAGGAAGTGATTAACAGACGGCTTGCCATCAACCGGCTGATCGTGCGGCTGACGGCGGCCGGCACGGATTATCTGGAGGGCAACGGCCCGGATATCGCAGGGGTGGGCTGATATGGAAAAAAACAGGAGCCATGGCAAGATTGACCAGCTACCACCTGCACTCCGCAGGGAAGTGGAAGACCGGCTGCTTAACGGCGATACCTATGAGCAGGTATCTGATTATCTGAAGGAACAGGGGGAAGAGGTCCACGTGTCCAGCGTGGGCAGGTACGGCAAGAAGTTCTTGAACCGCTTTGAATCAGTCAGGGTGGCGAAGGAGTTTGCAAAGCTGCTTGCGGAGGACAACGTGGACCGCCCCGCCACCGAGCTGCATGAGGCAAACAACCTGCTGGCGTCGCAGCTGATCATGGAAGCGCTGATCGACGATGAGATGGACGCAGCAGACAGGGCGAAGGTGGCGAAGAGCATCGCCAGCCTGCAGGGAGCGCAGGTCCGCAACGAAAAGCTGAAACTGGAAGCAAGGAAGGAACAGGGCGCTGTGCATGTGGCGATGGAGCTGCTGAAAGAGAAGGTCTTTTCCGAGATCGGGGAGAAGCACCCGGAGATCGCGGCCACTCTCTTAGAACTGGCAGAGAACACGGAAAAAGAGATGGCGAGGATGCAGTGACAGGGGAATCCTGCAGGGACGCCTATACAGGCATTTTTGATCTATTATGGACGATAGTGCCGGAAAGATATTTCAGGGGGCTTTTGAAAGCGTTTAAAAGGGTTTTAAACTAGGGTACAGTACCCTTACCATGCCCGGAAGGATGTGGACAAAAATGGGAAGTGCAGAGGAGTGGAAAAAGAAGGCTGCAGAATATTACAGGGACGGCCTATCCTTTACAGACATAGAGGTGCTGTTAGAAGTGTCAAGAAAGAGCATTTCTTCTTATATAAGAAGCCTGCCGGAATATGGACAGATTCAGGCAGCGCGTAAGAAGGCATCTGCAGCAAAGCGCCGGGTTTACAAGACAGAGAAACAAAGACAGTACAGGCAGCAGGGCAGCCCCGGGATCTACGCCGTCACCGGCGAGACGTTAAAGCGGGAGCATGAGCTGGCCGTGCTGGAATTATCAAGGGAGCGGTATCACGGATAGAAAGGGTTTTAAAGCCCTTTTTTTCGTGCTTAAAAATATCTTTAAAAACAGTTTAAAGGGGACTTATTGATGCAGACCTTCGCGCAGCAGTTTGCGGCAAAAGTAAATAAAGCAGAGACGCAGCGCGAAAAGAACCTGCGGTTGGGCCGGGAGAATCTGCGGACGTTCTGTAACCTGCGCAAGCCCGACTTTTATAAGCCAGAGCGAGAGTATCAGGACATTTTGTGCAACACGCTGCAGGCGGCATACGAGAAGCGTCTTTTAAATGAGAAGACAGGCAAGCCGGTCAAGTACCTGATCATTAACCTGCCGCCCGGCTATGGCAAGAGCTACACCCTTGCCAACTTCGCGAACTGGGCTTACGGGAAGAACATCAAGAATAAGATCATCACCGTTTCTTACAACGGCACGATCGCGCCGGAATTTGCCCGAACGACGCGGGACATGGTAGCGGAAGAGCCGGATCCAGAAAATGAAGAATCCTACACGACACGGGATTTTTTCCCGCATGTGCAGTTAAAATATGGCGATTCCTCAGTCATGAAATGGAGTCTGGAGGGCAGTTATGCAAGCTATCTGGCCACGTCCTTTGACGGTACTGTGACCGGTATGCGCGGCAACATCATCATCATCGACGACCCGATCAAAAATGATAAGGAGGCCGTCAACGAAACTGTGAAAGAGGGCCACTGGAATTATTTAAAGAACACGCTTTCGTCCCGTGCGCTGCCGGGCGCCTTGTGGGTGATCGTACTGACCAGATGGGCCACGGACGATCTGGCCGGGAAGCTGTTAGAGGCCTACCCAGATAAATGCCACGTACTTGAGATCACGGCACTGGATGTGGACGGGCCGGAAGGGGTCAGTACCTGCGAAGACCTCTTTCCCACGGAAGATTTGCAGGATAAACGGCAGACGCTTGACTCCCACATCTGGGGAGCAAACTACATGCAAAAGCCCGTGGATCTGGAAGGCGGCCTGTATGGAAAGTTTGAGACTTATGACGAGGTGGATCCGGATAAGTTTGAGCGGGTATTAAACTATACAGATACAGCGGACGAAGGGGACGACTATCTGGGCAGCATCTGTGGCGGTACTATAGGCAGATATCTTTATGTCACAGATATGTACTATACACAGGATGCTATCTGTATCTTAAACACATCTGACGCTGACGACGACTCATAACAT
>VSOD01000094.1 GCA_009774655.1 Lachnospiraceae bacterium | reverse complement strand
AACTTTACGAGCCTTTTTGTGCTGTTATGTATCATCAATACTGTCATTTATGTTTTTAAGAAAAAGAGAGGGCAGAAGGAGAAGGGCAATGAGTAAATATAACACATTATGGGAATATGTGAGAAAAGCGGAAAAATAAACAGAAAAATAATACACTTAAAGTGTCTCATACGGTATTTCTTTTAAAAAGCTGTAAAGTGGTGTAAAATTAAATAATGGCACGGAATGTTGTCTGAGGAACGGGACGGAGAGTGACAGTCAGCTTGGACTTAAAGTAGTGGCTGAAAACGAAAGAGTAGTTTCTATGTATGAACGGGCTGGATTTGAATGCAATGGCTGTTATGCATGTGAAATGAATGGATTGCAAAAGAGGATTACTGAACAAAATCAAGCCATATGGTTTTACTGAAGGAATTATCGGTGATTATGATGAGTTTGATGATGTGGAAATGCTGATAGAATTTATAAAGACAGGAAAGCGCTCAAATTAAAATAACATATAGACAGTCGGAAGGACAATCTATGGCAAAAGATTTATATCAGAATACCAATAAAGATGAGAAGCCGGATTCCAACAAAACAAAACGGCAATACAAAAAAAGAACAAACCGTATCATCGGTATAGCTGCGCTTGTCTTGCTGTTTGCGGCCTGTGGGGCACCATCAGAAAAAGCGGAAGAAATGCAAAGCGCTGAAACAAAGGAAGAACCGGAAGAGTGGCAGGAAGAGCATGACAGATGTGAGATGCAGGCGCTTGGTGGATATCTATATGAATATAGTCCCGTAAGTCCTTACGCCAGTGCAGAAATTACGATAAAGGATTATGAAGGGGAAAAGCTGGAAACCGAGTGGAATGCGCCGTCGGCTTTTCAGTTTGCGGGAGAGGCAGATGTGACATGGCGTTTTTACAATTCTTCTGCGGAAATGGAGACAGCACTGGACGAGCTGGCCATGCAGGAAACCACTGGGAATTCACTTCATTTTCTATATTATACCTTTCCCATGACGGAGAACGACTACGCCCTCGATCTATACCATACTCTGCAAAGAAAATTCGACACGAAAGAACATCCTTTGACAGCATGGAGCGCAGACAACGGAAAGCTGTTTTACTATATACAGGAAACGCTGGAAGAGAAGGACGGCTATGAGTTCTCCTATCTGCACAGCCGCAAGTCGAAGGTCAATCTTTATATAAAGGATCGGATGGCATACGGACTTACCCTGTTGAACATGCCGCCGGCAGGTGACGACGAAACGCTGGAATATGTGTTTGCTGATGTTTTTCAGCGCTACGGCATTCTGGGGAGTGGTTGGGGGCTGGATGAGGAAAACCTGTACTGGATCGACCATGATGAGCGGCTGACCGAGCTGGAAAATCCGAAGCGCAGCTTTCTGGAAGTCCGCGGAATTGATGAGAACTGGGAATATGCCGGAGACGAAGGGATTATGCGGTATTTTGGTCTGCTTGCGGAGGCGGATTACGAGCTGCCGCTTACGGAGAACGGCAGGATGCTTTCCCTGCACTTCTCACTTGCGAAAGATGATGGGGAAGAAGAAATTTTCTATAGCGATTACATATATGATCTCAGGAAGGATCTTATAATTTCCGCTGCCAGTTCTCTGACGGAAAGCGAAAATGAGACTCTCACGGAGGAAGAAACATCTGCCGGAGAAGAGGATACGGAACTTCGCTACTATCTCTTGAATGGCTTTTGTATGGAAGAGCCCTACGATATGACAGTGACGGATATGGAGAGTGGCGAAACGTTGCAGGAATGCAGGATATCCCTGAGCATTGAGCTGCCGGATACGATTACTTATCCGGACTTGAACGGTGACGGTTATACAGATATGCGGATTGGTGCGCCGGTTCATATGAACGGCCAAAAAGCGACGGAGGAAGAGTATACCCCGCCCACTTATCTGCTCTGGGATCCGCAGACGCAGCAGTTTGAGCGCAGGACGGAAAAAGAGGTGGAAAACAGCAGGCTTGCGGTAGCAAACGGTCTGACGGAGGAAGAACAGGAGGAAAAGACCAGGCGGGAAAGAAGGGACGCTTTTGCGGTAGTTCATGAGCTGCCGGAGTGGGCTGAACCAGAAGACTATATCAAACTCACAGGCGACAGGATGCTGGAATATACAGTGCAGGAAGGCGACTGCCTCTGGCGTATCAGCGAGCGCTTTTACGGCACGGGATACGAGTGGACAAAAATTGTGAGGAGCGGGGATGCGCCGAAGGATCCGAATGATCTTCCGGCAGGCGAGACGATATTTATGCCGGAGATTTTTTATATCCGCAAAGATCCCTATTCCAGAGGCGGTCTGTGCTCCGAAGGGAGTTTCCAAATAGAACAGCCGGCTGGGTTTGTCCATTATTTTCTGGACGGAGATGTGACTTATGCGTCCTGGAGGGAAGAGAATCAGATTCACAGTCTGCCGGTATCAAATCCTGTGGGAGAAAATCCGTTCCATGAAGCGGAGGCTTGGGAAGCGTTTCAGGCGGAAGCAATACGGTGCAGCGAAGAACTTTGCCCGGGAAAAGTATCGAACCTTACTTTTGAAAAAAGCCATATGGAGGATGGCTGCGACCTGTATGGATACTACTTTGAATATGATACGGGGGAAGAAATTCTGGAGTATGTAGATTTCTTTAAATTTGGCAAAGACAATATGGCGGAAGTGATCGGCGTGCGCGAACAGGAGCCGAACACTGTGCTGGTGAATACCGTCCGCTATATGGCGGCCAGCTTCATTGATTACGGCGGTAAGCCGGGCATGAGCTGGGGCGATGACGCGGCCCCCAACGTAGGCGCGGATATATGGGAGTATCCTTACCTTCATAATCTGTTTGAGGCGGCGAGGGAGCAGTTTGGTACAGGCAATTAAAAAAGAATGGCAAGAGGAGAGAGTGTGCTTATTGACCGGAATCAATGCGTTCCGGAAAGGTGGGGGGAGTGGGGCGCTCGGTCGATAAAGCTGAGGAACAGACAGGGACGGAGACTGGTGAGGATGGTCTACAAAACGATAGTTTATATCAGGATTCCGTGATATAATTTGTTATAGATATTTTTGCTGTAAAATGATGGTGATAAATTTCTATAATAAGGTGGAAACCTGCCTGCACTTCCTTAGAGTATACAGTTGATGATGTTTCAAATATCATGGTTTTGTTATGCCAAAAGAACAGCGGTCTGTTGCCGCAGGGAATACTTTGATCGATAATTTAGTACGAGGATACGAAGGCTTTCTTACAGGAACATAAAGGAAGGTGAGATAAAACATAAATTCTTTTCAGCGTAGAATCAGGGAGGTGGAAAGTCGATGAGATGTATATTGATGAATAAAGACATGCCTGTAGTAGAGCTGGAGTTGGACGATGATACCGCGACAATATTAAAAGTGATGAAATCCTTCGAATTGGATTTCCTGCCTGTCGGAATAGATGTGAAAAACGGTATTCCGAACAAAAAAGAATTAAACGAATGGTGGCTTGGAAGAAGTATTCCTGCAAGCCGATTGGGACTTAGAACTGCATTGGAGCAATTGGGGGTTCAGTATCCGGAGCAGTTATTGCTAAAATGTTATGGGCTGAGTCTGTCTGATCAGTACTGGATGAAATCTGTAAATAGTGAAGTGGAATGGAAGCATATCAATTTCTTTGAAAATGATTTCTCGGATGATGTAGGTAATATTCTGTTTGGTGAGCCGGCAGCACAGAGAATTGATTTGATGTCTCCATGTAATACTTCAGATGGATGGCTGAAAAAAAAGTGGAAAATTATAGGTTCGAAAAGATGTTTAGTGAAGTCCGGAAGTAATCCTTATATGCAGGAGCCAATTAATGAAGCATTTGGAACGAGGCTCCATCGAAGGCTTGGTTGTAAAAATTATGTGCCTTACGAAGTGATTTGGGAAAATGGCGTTCCCTATTGTGTATGCGAAAATTTTATCAATGTTGATACGGAATTGGTAAGTGCAGTAAGTATCAATCGCAGCATGAAAAAGAGCAGTCAGTTTTCTTCTTACGAACATTTTTTGAAGGCCTGTGACCGGCTTGGCATTCCGGGGATGAAAAAATTTATTGATTATATGCTGGTATTTGATTATTTATTGGCGAACACGGACCGGCACTTTGGGAATTTTGGAGCAATACGAAATGTAAAAACCCTGGAATGGACAGGGCCGGCTCCGGTATTTGACAGCGGAACAAGTCTCTGGCATGATAGACTTACAAGAGTGATCAATCCGTTAGAGGAAATAGAAACAAAGCCGTTTTATACGAATGTTTCAAGACAAATGAAATTGGTTTCGGATTTTAGCTGGATTCCGTTTGAAGAATTAAAATATTTAAAAGATGATATAAGGGAAATTTTTGTGCCGACAAAATTTATTGATGAGGAACGTATAGAGGTGTTGCTGAATGCTGTAACCGGCAGAGTGGAAGAATTGCAGGATATGGCGATGAGACAGAAAAAGCAATATACTTTAGGGGGTTTGTAACAGTGAGCATAATCCGAATGTAAGAACAGGCACTCAGGGGATGTTAAAGCAGAGGCAGCAGACCGTAAATCTTTCGGTCTGCTGCCGCAATATTTTTCTTAAAGGGAATATCCCGCCTTGTGAAAACGTTGTATCACATAAGCCAGACTTTCCAGATATTCCGCGTCGCTTTCCAGATGTTCGATGATTACCGGCATGTCCGGATCCAGATGCTCGATCAGCTGCGCGTATTTCTCCAGATGTAAGTCGCCTTTCTCACAGGCTGTCTCCTGCAGCTGAAGGGTAAATGCCTGTGAAAGGTGGACATTTTTCAGATGGCAGCTTTTAATGTGGGTCCCCAGTTTGGTAAAGCATTCTTCCATGAATTCCTCGTGGAAGAAATACCTTTGGGCGGATGTGATCCAGTTGAATACGTCCATATGAACGGCAAAGCGTTCCCGGTTAACGTCCCGGATCAATCTGAGATATTCATCCGGCCCCATGGGATACATCCAGGGCATGGGTTCTATGGTATAGAAGGTGTTTTGGGGATTCACATCGTCAATGATCTCCTGAATGCTCCGGATCATATCCTGCCACGTGTCTTCGGTCATATTTTCCCGATAGGGTCCATCCCACCGGGAACCTTTGGAGCCTGAGACGTTGACGCAGCACCGCGCATGGAGGCGGTCGGCAAGGCGCAGCTGCTCTTTACAGCGAAGCAGGGCAGCGGCTTTTGTTTCCGGGTCAGGGGAAATGGGATTGCACCAGGCGCCCACTTCCGCGATTACAAGATCATGCGCCTGCGCCGCTCTGGCATATCTGTCCAGAAGGGCGGGATCGCAGGTGTAGTCTGCGGGAAAGTTTACGGCACGGCATCCAAGTGCGGACAGGCGGCCGGCCCATTCTTCCGGGGTCTGATGTGTGAGAGAACTTGATAGTCCTAATCGCATAGATAATCTCCTTCCTTGCAGGTTTGTCATATATTTTGGGTGTCAAAGTTTTCACTGTTATTTGAAGCAGGACAGCGCTGAAATACGCTGCCCTGCTTTCTCGTTCATATACCATACGGACTATTTATCGCTTTCCAGAAGTTCAACGATGCATTTCAGATCTTTATATGCGTTCATATACACATATCTGCCGGATGCATCGCCATATTCACCCTTCTGCTCCAATGTCATACCGAAATCTTCACATCTCTTTACGGCCTCAGGCATTTTCATCCCCTGAATATTGAAAGCAACGTGATGGATTCCCTCGCCGTGCTCATTCAGGTAGTTTCTCCAGGTGGAGGATGCTTCGTTGGGCTGGATCAGCTCTAACTGCAGGCCCGGTCCTACATCAAAGAAAGCAAGATAGCTGTTTGCTTCCGGCGCCGGCGCACCCATAAACTGGGTCTGCATGATCTCATATTCTCCGCACAGATTTGCTTCCGGTTCTTCTACACCGAGAAACTCCGCCCATTTTTTCTTGGTTGCCTGGATATCCTTTACGATAAATCCTACCTGGCATACTAAATTTGTTCCTACTACTCCGTTCATATTCTTTTCCTCTCTTTCGTTAATATAAAATTGTTTTGCATAAACGAGCTGTGCCCGTTTTTTATATTTCTCCCGGTGCCATGCCCATATGCAGCGCATCAGGGATGACACAGGTAGTTTTCATGTTATAGATTTCGTGAATTTCGGCGGATCTCATCATACCGGTAATCGCCTCGATCACATGGCAGGCGAGAGCGCCGCATGCTCTTGGCGGACGGCCTTCCCGGATGGCATAAGCCAGATCCAGGATACCTGCTCCCCTCGTATATTCTCCGATGTTCGGGAAAAGCTCCGGTACTTCTGCACTGACATGCAGCTTCGCCTTTGTTTCCTCACTGTCACAGTAGAGGGTATCCAGCGTTCTTTCCTTCCGGTAAACTTTCGGCCGTCCGCCGGACATATTGGGATCAGGCACTTCCAATGTACCCTCTGTGCCGTAGATCTCCAGCATGGGCAGATTGGAATGCCAGATATCAAAACTGAAATTCAGGCTTACAATCACACCGCTCTCCAGCTGCGCCATGCCGGAATAATGGGTAGGTGTCTCCACCGGTACAGTTGTACCCTTGTAAGGGCCGGTATAGACTTTGCGGTTGGAAAAGCCGGTTCCGGAAAAGGCACATACACTTTTGAGGGGGCCCAGTAAAGTGGTAAGAGCCGTGAAATAGTATGGACCCATATCATACAGCGGTCCGGCGCCTTCCTTATAGAAATTGGCCGGGGCAGGATGCCATGTTTCCACACCGCCGGACATCATATTGGCCGTTGCGTACAGCGGTTTGCCTATCCATCCGTCCCGCATGAGTTTGTTACAGGTCTGCAGAGAAGATCCCATAAAGGTGTCCGGGGCGCTGCCGACGGCCAGTCCCTTTTCATGGGCCAGCTGCAGGATCTCCTCCGCATCTTCCACCGTCAGCGCGAAAGGCTTTTCACAGAAAAGGTGCCTGCCCGCGAGAAGAATCTTTCTGTTGATCTCTGTGTGGAACTGCGGCGGGGTGAGATTGACTACGATCTCGATCTCGTCCATGGAGAGTAATTCGTCTACGGAACAGCCTGTCGGGATATGATATTTGGCAGCGTGCTGTGCCGCCAGTTTGGTGTCAACGTCTGCACAGGCGCAGATGTACAGCTTATCATAGAATCTCTGGATATCCCGGATATATGTATTACTGATCACGCCGCAGCCTATGATTCCGATCTTTGTTTGTTCCATTTTATTTGCTCCTTCCTGATTTATAAATACGGCAGCTGCTTTCAACAGGCCGTCCGACTGGCTTATAGTCTTTCAATAAGGCATCGGCTCCCCTCTGTAATTAATGAAGGGAACATCCATGGGTGGAATGTATGTTTTCCGTTCCAGAATATCGAAGAGGCCCTCGGCGGATTTCTGTGGATGGATCTGAGCGTTTTCTTTGCCCATTATGGTGTCCAGGCGTCCCGGATGTACCATGTAGATCCGGATATTTTTATCTGCCTTTTCCGCTGCCAGATAGTTGCGGATCTTCTGGGTGTACATATTAGCTCCATGCTTGGAGACCGAGTAGGCCAGATAGTTATAGCCTTCAGGACTCAGGTGTCCCGCTTCCGAGGTGATATTCATGATACAGGGATCCGTTGACGCATAGAGCAGACGGATGAAATATTTCAGTACGATGGCCGTGCCTGTAATGTTTACATCCAGTGTTTCCCGGAATCTGTCCACATCCAGGTCGGCGATGGCATCTCCCGGCATGACCATTTTCTCGAAAAGCACACCGGCGTTGTTGAACAGGAAATCCAGGCTGTCATATTGTCGCTTGACTTCTTCGGCCGCCTGTGCCGCCTGTGTTTCATTTACCACATCAAGCGGCATGATCCTGATTCGCTCACCATACTGTTCCTGCAGCAGGTAGAGATCTGCGGCAGATACAGGATCCGTCTTTCGACAGGATGCCAGCATTTTGTGTCCTCTTTGCAGTCCCTCCTTTACAAGCTCGTAACCAAGGCCTCTGTTAGCTCCTGTTACAAAACCAATCATAGCAAATTTCCTCCTTTCGTGGCTTGTGCGCGTCCGGGCAGTAATCAATAATCCGATTCTCCAAAGCGGAAAACCTTAAACAGCACAAGAATAATTGCCAGGGCGATCAGCAGCAGCACCCATGCCATAGCGGAAGCATATCCCATCTTGAAATAGGAGAATGCGTTCTGGTACAGATACAGGGAGTAGAACATAGTCTGGTTGTCCGGCCCGCCGTTGGTCATGATGTAAGGTTCTGCGAACCACTGGAACACACCGATGATCAGCGTTACCATGTTGTAGAGCAGGGTGGAACGCAGAAGCGGTATGGTCACAGAGATTGTTTGTCTGATAAAACCTGCACCGTCCAGGGCGGCGGATTCATAGAGACTGCCCGGAATATCCTGCAGACCGGCCAGATAGATAATGATGGCATTTCCGCAGGTCCAGATCATCATCAGGATCAGAGCCGGTTTCGACCAGAACATGCTGGAGAGCCAGCCGGGTCCCTTGATGCCAATGTATCCCAACAATTTGTTGACAATACCGGTCTCGGGCTGCATCACCCAGATCCATAACAGGCAGGCCACCACGGTGGGTACCAGTGTGGGGATAAAGAAGACGATCCGGAACGGCCCGGTATAGTGAAGCTTCTTATTGTTCAGCATGATCGATACTGTCACGGCAATAAAGGTGGTGATCGGGACGCCCAGGATCACCATGTAGAATGTGTTGCTCATGGCTTTGAGGAAAGTTTTATCATGGAATAATGTCTTGTAATTGTCAAATCCAATAAATACAGGATCCTTGATTACCTGGTATTCGCACAAAGAGTAGTACAGCGAAGAACAGATCGGGTACAATGTAAATATCAGGAATCCAATGACCCAGGGTGAAATAAACAGCAGTCCATGAATTGTTTCCTTTTGCCGGATATTCATTTTACTTTTTTTAATCGGAGCAGGTTGCTTATCTGTTGCGTGATTCATTCGTTCCACCTCCTATCCTTTGATTCCCGACATGGCGATACCTTGAATGAAGTATTTCTGCATGACGAAGAATATGAGCAGCACCGGCAGGATCATGACCGTACCCAGAGCCAGAAGTACGCTCCAGTTGGGATCCAGATTGGACTTTAACATGGAAGCTGCCAGTGACAGTGTGTACAGTTCGTCTCTTCCCAGAAAGACCAGTGGTCCCAGGAAGTCATTCCATGAGCGGATGAAGGCAAAAAGCGCTACTGTTGTCAGGGCGGGTTTTGCCATGGGAAGTATCAGCCTGGAAAAGATGGTAAATTCACTTGCTCCGTCAATTCTCGCAGCTTCTGAGATATCCTGCGGAATTCCCGTAAAGAACTGTCGCAGCAGGAAAATAAAAAAGGGATTTCCGAAAAAGCAGGGTACGATAAGCGGCAGAAAGGTGCCGATCCACTTTATTTTCGTAAACATAAGGAACAGCGGAACCAATGTTACCTGATAAGGGAGGATCATGGTGATCAACACAAGAATAAATACTTTATCCCGTCCCGGCCACCGCAGCCTTGAAAATCCGTAGGCTACCAGCGAACAGGAAAGCAGGGAGCCGACAATGTTAAACGCTACAATGATCATTGTATTTTTCAGGTAACGCATAAAGGGAATGGACTGAAACATATTGCTGAAATTGTCGAGTATGAATTTATCCGGCAGCCATTTAAAGGGTACGCGGAACAATTCACTCTCAGCCTTGAACGCGCCCATGAAAAGGTAAAACACAGGGAGAACGAACAAAATGGCCAAAACGGTTAATATAACATAAAGAGTGACTGCTTCAAGGCTGGGAAATTTTCTTCTCCTAGCAGAGGCTCGTGTGGACTTCATGAGAATCTCCTTTCTTGATATATGCCGGAGAAGCCCCGAATTGGGGCTTCTTGACATAATATCAACGAAATGCAGGGTATATACCCGTTAGTTGTTCTTATCAAGTTCCGCCTGATATTTATCCTGCAGTTTCTGCAGTTCACCGGCGATATCCGTGGTATTTCCGTAGATAACGCTCTCGCGGAAGGTAACCATTGCCTTTGCCAGTTCCGTGGAAACGGAACACAGTGCCGGAATACCATTCTCGGGCGAATTAGCCAGTTCTCTCTCCAACGCATAGATTTCATCGCCGTTCTTGGTCAGGCTCACATTGTCAAATTCCGCATCACTGGTGGGGATACTTCTCCACTCGGCAAAGTTGTCCTCGTTAACTGCGCCGGACATACAGAACTTGATGAACAAGGTAGCCAGTTCGGGGTTTTTGGAACCCTGTGGAATCGCGAAAACATTGGTGGCAAAAGTGGTGCTGTTGGAACGTCCGCCTTCCGGAGCGGGGATTGCACACACTTTATAGTTCACATCAGGCGCGTAAGTTCTCAGTGCTCCCGTAAACCAGTTACCAGTGATGGTCATGGCAACTTTGCCGGTCATAAAGGCGTGATCGGGTGAAAACATGCCGCCCAAGCCGGAAGTAAAGGAAGAAATACGCTCAGGATCATATTTCTCGCCGTAACTCTGGAACCACTCCATGCAGGCAACCATTTCCGGAGACGTCAGGTTCAGGGTGTTGGTGGAGGCGTCGTACACATCTGCACCGAAGAAGAAAGGCAGCGTGAAGGCGTCCGTCTGCAGGTCAAGCCAGGGGATCAGACCGAATCTCGCATAAGATCCGTCATCGTTCTGAATGGTCAGAGCTTCTGCCCATGCGTCCAGCTCGTCCAGCGTGGTGGGCGGATTTTCCGGATCCAGGCCTGCCTCGGTGACCATATCCGGGTTGTAGTAGAGCAGCATAACGTTGGTATCCTGCGGGATCAGGTATGGTTCGTCTTTATAATAGATAACGTCTTTACAGCCGGGGAAGAAGTTATCTACATTCAGGTCAACTTTATCCAGATAGGGCTGTAACATTTCGAAACTGCCGTTTGCCGCGTAGGAATAGGCAGCGGTTGCGTTATCGCAGATGATCAGGTCGGGAGCCTGTCCTCCGGCGATGGCGGACAGAAGTTTGCCGTTACTGACACCGGCGCCGTCCGGAACGAACTGCACGTTGCACTTAATGCCTTTGTCTGCGTATAATTCGTTGAAAGCGTCTACGCGGCTCTGCTCCCAGACGGCGGAATCGCCCGTAAAAGCAGACCAGTAGGAGAATTCGCCGGTCAGATCGGTATCTTCGATCTCAAGACCGTTGGCCAGAAGCTCGTCTATGTTCATTTTTACTTTTTCCTGCGCCTGTTTATCTTTTTCTGAAAGTTCAGGAGCCGCCTCCGCTTCTGTTGTGGTGGAGCTTTCCTGCACCGCTTCGGTCTGGGTATCGCCGGATGTGCTTCCCGAACTGTCTGCAGCGGAGTCACCGCATCCTGCCAGTAAACCTGTAACCATACATGCTGCCATGATAGCTGCCGTTAATTTTCTCTTCATAAAATTACTCCTTTCTGGAATCCTGTTTTTTCCTTACGGTTCGTATTTCACCTGTACAAAAGTTGCTAATTTCTCTTTGCTGTCAAATACTGTGTAGTTTCCGCCCTCATATTCTCCGTAATGACGGATGGGCATGTCATTTTCCTCGAAGTATTTGACGGCTGCTTCTCTGTCATCAGTCATGAATGCAATGTGGTGGATACCGTCGCCGTTTTTCTCCAGGAAATCTTTCCAGGAGCTTGGCTCATCATCCGGTTCCGTGATCTCCAGCACAACCTGTCCCAGATCAAAAACCGCCAGTCTGGCTCTCGTCTTGCTTGCTTCTCCCTTAAAAGTTGTATGTGCGATTGCTTCTTCCGGGACACGGAATGCTTCCGGCTTCGGAACGCCGAATAATTTTGCATATTCCTCTACTGTTTTATCC
>VSOD01000093.1 GCA_009774655.1 Lachnospiraceae bacterium | reverse complement strand
TGCGGGTCCGCAACTACCGCCACGATGTTGGCCGGAGACAGCGCGTTCTGGATAAGATTGCCGGGGTTCTCATACCAGTTGACGATATCGATCTTCTCCCCCCGCAGCTCATCCACGATAGAGTTGACTCTGGCACCATTGATCCCCACACAGGCGCCTACCGCGTCCACATTCGGATTGATGGAGCGGACTGCCAGCTTCGTCCTGCTGCCCGCCTCCCTGGCGATGCTCATGATCTCCACCGTGCCGTCCTTGATCTCCGTCACCTCCGCCTCAAACAGCCTCTTGACCAGCTCCGGATGGGTACGGCTTACAAGAATCCTCGGTCCTTTAGGTGTATTCTTCACTTCCAGGATATATACCTTAATTCTCTCCGTGGGTCTGAAATTCTCCCCTTTGACCTGCTCGCTCTCATTGAGGATGGCATCCGCCTTGCCCAGATTAATGGAAATGTTCCTGCCGATGTGGCGCTGTACGATTCCCGTTACCACATCCTTTTCTTTCTCGTAATACTGATTGTAGATAACGCTTCGCTCTTCCTCACGTATCTTCTGCAGGATCACGTTCTTCGCATTCTGTGTCGCGATGCGCCCGAACTCTTTGGACTTGATCTCCACATGCAGCATGTCGCCCAGCTGTGCCTTGTGGGAGAGCTCCCGCGCATCCTCCAGTGAGATCTGGAGCACATCGTCCTCCACTTCCTCCACGACCTCCTTCTCGGCATAGCAGAGGAAATCGCAGGTCTCCTTGTCGATCTCCACCTTCACATTGTCCGCCTTGCCGAAGTGGTTCTTGCAGGCCGTGATCAGAGAATTCTCGATCGCATCGAAAAGTGTCTCTTTCGGGATATCCTTCTCTTTCTCCAGAATGTCCAGCGCCTCCATTAACTCCTTATTCATTTTCCATTATCCTCCTATGTCTGTTGATCTCTCTCAATTCCTTATGTTCTCAATCTGTCTCCCTGTCGGCCGCGGCAATACGGCTTCCTGCCTCTTCGTCACGCCCTTTGGCCGTCTCTTAAAAATGAAACGCCAGTCTGATCAGCGCCACCTCGGAACGCCGAAACACGTGCCCGCTTCCTTCCGTCTCTATCGTGATCGTCTCTTTGTCGAATGCTTTCAAAATCCCGGAAAACTCCTTCTGCATATCGACCGGCTTATAAGTCTTCAGCTCGACTTCCGCCCCCAGGCTCTTCTCCAGATGACGATCCTTCTTAAGCGTCCTGCCCAGCCCCGGACTGCTGACCTCCAGAATATAGGCATCCGCAATAAAATCTTCTTCATCCAGCACATCCGACAGCGCCCGGCTGACATTCTCACAGTCCGTGATGTTGACCCCTTCCGGCTTATCAATATAGGCCCGCAGATACCAGTCGCTGCCTTCCCTGACATACTCCACATCGTAGATCTCCACGCCGAAACGCCCGGCGATCGGCGTCAGAAGCTGCTCGGTTTTTGCCTCGTAGGTTTCTTTCTTTGACATGTATTCCTCCTGATCGTCTTCTTCCTTATTATTATCCTTCTTATTCTCCGAAACTGCCGTTTCACATAAAAGAGTGGACTCGCAAGTCCACTCTTTATCTTATCCTTTATTAATGACATCTACAGTAGTATAACACCTTTTTCCTGTATTTGCAAGCAAAATCTGCTACAGGATGAATACCTCCATCTCCTTCTGCAGGTCGTCCGCGATCTTCCTCAATTCTCCGGACTTCTGGGTGATAGCGGACATATGCTCCCCTACCTCCGTCACGGAAGCCGACGACTCCTCGGTGCCTGCCGCATTCTCCTGCGCAAGCGAAGTAAGGTTCTGTACGATATCCACCACATTGATACGTGTATTGTCAATCTTCTCCATCTTGTCGGCAATGTTGCGGATTCCCTCGATCGTCTTCGCTATCCCGCCGTGCATCTCTTCAAACTGCTCTTTGGTCATGCCGACATTCTCGTTCTGGTCTTCCATGACCTGTTTGACTTCGCTCATTGTCTGCACCGCTTTCTCGGAATCCGTCATGAGCAACGCAATGATCTGGCCGATCTGTTTGGCCGATTCGTTGGATTCCTCGGCCAGCTTCTGAATCTGTTCCGCCACAACGGCAAAGCCCCGGCCCTGCTCGCCGGCTCTGGCCGCCTCAATCGCCGCATTTAAGGACAGCAGGTTGGTCTCCTCGGCAATCGACGTGATCAGCGTTGTAGCCGCCTTGATCTTCATCGCGGATTCGTTGGTCGTATTGGTCTGTTCGTAAATCAGCTCGATCGCCCGCTGAGCCTTCCGGTTTACCGCCTCCATCGTATCCAGCGTCTTGACCGCAACCTCACTGGAAGTGAACATGCTCTCCGCGGTCCTGCGCAGATCTTCCATCTCCATATTGTTTTCTTCGATCATACTGCCCATGAGCACGATATCCTCTGTCGCCCGCTGGGTCTCCTCCGCCTGGGACATGGCGCCGTCCGCCATCTCCTGCACGGCCAGATCCACCTGCCTGACCGTATTGGAAATCGTATCTGTATCCGCATTGAGCCTGTGGGACGTCTCCATCACCGTGCCGCTGTGTTCCTCGATCCGGCCGATCACCTTCACAAGCTGTCCGCGCAGGATATCCACGGCCCTGCTGATGGCGCCGATCTCGTCTTTTCTCTCACTCAGCTTCTTCTGGTCCTCGTCCTCCCGGAAATCCAGCCCCGCAAACCGCATCGCCAGCTCCGCGATATGCCGCAGGGGCTTTACGATCACATTACAGCAGAAAAAGGCGCCTACCATACAGACGAACATCGTGATACAGCCCCAGAAGATACAGATCCAGAAGATCTCGTTCGACGACTTCATCTCCCCGCCGGTTGATTTCATGGCTGCATCCTCATCCGCGGTGATGACAAATATGTAAGAACCGTCCTCCGTCACGCTGTATGAAGCATATTTCTTATCGCCGTTATAGACATATTTTACGGAAACCGTCCCCTGCGGAATATTGCCCGCCTGGATCTGTGCCACCGCACCGTTGACCGCCTCATTCTCTACCTGGCTTCCGATCTTGTCGGCTGTCGGATGATAGCACATCGTCCCGTTCCGATCCACGATATAGGCATAGGAACCGTCCAGATCCATAATGTTAACACCGCCTGCCAGCTCTTCCCAGAATGCCGTATCCGGTTCTATACCCTCTTTGCGCAGATCCGCCACCCGGATATTCATGGTCTTCCCGTAAGCCGAAGCCAGGTCTTCCATATAACAGCCCACCATATCCTTAAACTGTCCACTGGACATGGAAGTAAAAATCGCTATCAGCGTCATTCCCACGATCACGATCGCTCCCATCGACATAAATATGATCCTGGCTCGGACTGATGACAATGTCGCTATTCCCATCGTGTCCTTACCGGCCATGCTTCCTGTTTTTTCACACTTTCCCGTTTTCCCGTTTTCACACATGAATCTTGTCTCCCGTCTTGCTTTATTAAGTGATAACACACAGAAACAGACAGTCAGACTTTCTGCATCCGCTGTCTTTACCCATTATATCTAAAATCTTTTCTTAGTTCAATCCTGTTTTTCATATCTTTTTGCAGTAAACTGTCCATTTTAAATCGTTTTAAAACGAGAAAGGACACTCCCCTTTCTCACGGGAAAAGTGTCCTCGCAGATATCCTGTTTTATAGTGAACGACATTAGAAATTTCGTTCACTATATTTCACCCTTTTTTATTCCTGTGCCTCCTGCATGGTGCCGCCGATCCAGAACCCGTACACAATATCTTCTTCCGCGCTGATATGGTACGCCGGCTCTACATCTGTCCCCCAGCTGTCGATACCTCCCACGCCTCTTACCGCGCCGAGCACCGTCAATACCGTCCGCCTCGGGGGCGGCAGCTCTTCATGATGGGTGGCATTCTCCAATTCGGGCGCCGTGTAGGGCAGACAGGCAAAGGCAATATCCTTCCCGTCTTCCGCCCGGAAGCACAGTCCTGTCTGCTGCTTCTTTGTGCAGACATTGTTTAAAACGCTGCTGCGGTACACTTCCACCCACTTCGTCTGCATATGCATCCCGCAGTCCTGGGGCACCATATAAGGAGTCACCGGCAGACCCTCCACCTCATAGACGCCGGGAATCCCGCCGGCCATCCTGTCCGGATAGGTCTCCCCGGACAGCCCTTCATAGCGATACCGGTCCGCACAGGTGGGCATCACGAACCGCATACCGAACACCGGCAGCTGGGGCAGGCCCTTTTTCCCTGTATAGCGGACACGGACATGGATGTCGCCGCCCGCATACACCTCATAGGCTACCGTCACGGTCGTCGCCGGCACCGTGATCGTCTCATACGTATACGTAACTTCGGCCTGCTTTGCTTCCACCGCACCGTTACAGGCATTGTTCGCCGGAGCCATGGGCACCGCCACAGACACACCGTCTATCGCCGCCGTAACCGACGTCTTCCTGATAAAGCAGTCCGCCGCCAGCCACATGCCGCTCTTTACGCCAAACCCGCTGCCTCTGTCGTTATCCGTCAGGGCACGCCAGAAAGTCGGTAAAGGCGCCCGGTAAAGCCACTCTTTCCCGTCCCGCACCAGAGATTCCATGCCGACTCTGGTCACGGAGAAAAGATATGAAAAACCGTCTCCGTGCATACCGATCATCGCATCTCCCACGACAACCTGCAATTTATTCATACAATCCATAATAGTACCTCACCTCCTGCATCGCGGGCTTCTCCGTCCTGTCCGCAAACACGATGCCGTTTCCGGAAAACTCATAATCGCTGGCCCGGTCGTCGAAATCGCCGCCGTAACGCAGCACCTTCTTCCCCGTCACCTCATCCTCCACATACAGCGCCTGATCGATATAGTCCCAGATATAACCGCCCTGGTACATCTCAAACCGCTCCAGCAGGTCGATGTAGGACTTCATGCCGCCCAGCGAGTTGCCCATATCGTGCATATATTCACACAGGATAAAAGGCTTCTTCGGCTCATTCTCCAAATACGCTGCGATATCCTGCGGTTTCGCATACATCCGGCTCTCCACATCGGACACCGCATCTTCATAAGTCCGGTCGTGCACCACGCCTTCATAATGTACCAGCCGACTGTCATCCTTTTCCTTAAAAAGCCGTTGCATGGCCGCGATATCCTCCCCAACGAAGGACTCGTTGCCAAGCGACCAGAACAGCACCGACGGATGATTCTTGAACGTCTCGAAATTGCTCCTTGCCCGGTCCACCACCGCTTCCTTCCACTGCGGCAGACTGCCCGGCACATTCCAGGAAGTCTCGATGGACATCTTCTGCCAGGAACCATGGCTTTCCAGATTGGTCTCCGACATCACATAGATCCCGTGCCTGTCGCACAGATCATACCAAGCGATCTGATCCGGGTAATGGCAGGTTCGCACCGAATTGATGTTATTGCGCCGAAAGCACTCGATATCCCATTCCATATCCTGCAGGGTGATGCATCTGCCGCCTTCTGCGCTCCACTCATGCCGGTTGACCCCGTTGATGATCAGCCGCTTTCCATTGAACAGGATCACTTTATCCCGCAGTTCGATACGACGAAAGCCCACCGCACAGGGCACCGCCTCCGTCACGGCTCCCTGACTGTCCTCCAGGATCACCTCCGCCCGGTACAGATACGGATTCCTGTTCTCCCAGAGCACCACGTCCTCTATCCCTTCAAAGGACACACTGACTTCCTGTGCGGCCTCAGCGGCGCGCTCACCGATCACATTCCCTTCCCGGTCTTTCAGGATCACCTTCACCCTGCCGGACAGCGCGCCGTCTGCCGGATCTGCTCCCGTGCCCTGCCCATACGGCTCCCCGGCCGTGCTGCGGGTCGTGTCCGGATGCTCCGCGGACAGTTTCATCCGTACATTCACGCTGCCACGCTTCAGATCCTCCGCCGGGTCCGCCTTGATCCACAGATCTTCTACATGCAGTTTCGGCTTCGCATAGAGCGTCACATTCCGGAAAATCCCGAAAAACCGGAAGAAATCCTGATCCTCCAGATAGGCCGCCGTGCTGTTCTTATACACCTCCACCGCCAGCACATTCCCTTTTTCCCTGATAAAAGGGGTCAGGTCGAACTCCGAAGGCGTAAAGGTATCCTCCGCATACCCCACAAACTGTCCGTTCAACCACACATACACAGCCTGTTCCACACCCTCGAAGCAGATGCATACCCGTCTGCCCAAAAGCCCTGCCTCCAGGTCAAATATCTTCCGATAGGATCCCACCGGATTATATGCCGCCTCACTGAAAGACCCCGCTTCCGTTCTGTCCTCTCCCAGCGCATAAGCCGGGCGGCGGTGCACCTTCCCCTCCCACGGGTACATGGTGTTGATATAATGAATCTTATCATATCCCGCCATCTCGATATGACAGGGCACCCGAATCTCCCCGAACTCTTTCGCGTCAAAGTCCTCCCGGAAAAAATCCGCCGGGCGGCTCTGCGGATCTGCCGCATAAGCAAACTGCCACATCCCGTTCAAAGACTGGTACAATGAGCTTTGCTGCCTCTCCATCTCCTCTACGCTCCCATAGATCTTATGGTCACTGTGCGCCGGAAGCTGACCCACCCGAAACACCTGCGGGTCATCCAGCCACCTGATATCTGCTTCCATACTCTGCTCCTTCCTGATTGAAATCCTCTCTGTTTCACCCGCGCAGCAGATCCGCATACCCGAACACAACGTCCTGTATCCGGTACAGCTCCGATTCCCTGCTCACACTGCGCCACACTTCCTTATAGAACAGGAACCACTCTTCCAGCTCCGCCGCCAGACGCTTCCCGTCCACCGCGATCACCGGCTCTGCGCCAAACTCTCTCCCGCCGATCCATACCCCGATCTTCTGCAAAAGTTCTGCGCCCCGGATCGCCACCAGACAGGCATGCAGCATCTCTTTGGTCTGCACCGGCAGCTGCGGCATCATCCGGCAAAGCCTGTCAGCGATCTGCTCAAGGCCTGTCAGCGCCGTCCGTGCTCCTTTCAGCCGCTCCGCCACCTGTGCAGCCTCCGCAGGTGAAAGCAGCCTGCCGGCATAGCCTTCTATATACCATACCGCATGATCCCAGCCAAACACCTGACTGTCTGCGATCTGTGCCATGACCGACACAAACTGCTCCGACTGGTCCCCGAATTCCACCCGGGATATCCTGCGGTTCATCTCCTCAAATGCCGGTATCTGTCCGTTCCATGAAAAAGCGGCCCCGTAGATCCTGCCCGGAATCCCGAAATCGGGATGGTTGATATGGCCGTAATCGCCCCAGTCCGTCGTCAATACTCCTTCCGTATGATACTGGCGCGCATAGGTGCACATCCTCTTAATATTCTCGTAAGCCGCATCCAGCCGGTTAACAAGCTGGTTCCAGCCGCTCACGCCCGGACAGCTGTACTGCACTGCGCCCGCCTCCGCCAGCTTCCTTGTGGACTCGTCGCTCTGGTTTCTGTCGTATCCCCAGTTTAAGCAGATCGTCTCCGGCGGCAGTTCCTTTATGACTTCCGGGAAGTCACAGACGATGTCGCCCCAAAACATGGGAATCCGGCCCTTTTCCACCAGAAATTCGCACAGCTTCCTCACATGGTCGATGTAGAGCCGCTTCACACCGATCCGTTCCGCTTCCGCAAGGCTTCTGCCTTTTCCCAGATCAAAAGTCTCGTCTGCCCCGATGTTAAAGTGCTTCGATGTAAAAAGAGGCATAAACTCTTCGATCATCCGCTTGATCAGCGCAAGACTCTCTTCATTGGTCACGTCGATCGTATGATGCATCATCCTGTCCACGAATCCAAAAGACTGTTCGCGCGGGTCAGGCAGTTCACACAGATGCTCATATGTCTTCGTGCGCAGCAGCTTATACAGATGGCCGAAACAGGAGATATTCGGGATCAGCTCGATATTCAGCTTCCTGCAGTATGCATCGAACTCCAGAATATCCTGTGCGGTCAACGGCGTGTCGTCCCGCCACATCTCGCTCAGCTCTTCGAACAGATAAGAGTGCTCGATATACAGCTGCATCTGGTTGATCTTGTAAAAAGCCAGATTGTCCGCCAGCTTCTTTAAATAAGAAAGAGTCGGGATCCTGCCCCTGGTCACGTCATGATAGAAGCCCCTGTTTTTGATATCGGGGAAATCATGAATGCTCATACAGGGCACACAGGGACCGGTCTGCCTGACGATCTGGCGCAGCGTCTGCACGCCGTACAGCAGCCCTCTGCGTGCGCCGCCCGTTATGCCGATGCCGTCTGCTCCGACCTCAAGCCGGTATTCCTCCTCTCCCAGACCGGGATCCACCGACAGCACCACCGCCGCCTTTCCCGAGGCCCCTCTCGTCACCGCCGGTCCGTATCCCATACATCCTGCAAGTTCCTCCTGCAGCAGTCCGGCATACTCATACGCCTCTGCCGGACAGGATACGTCCAGCACGATCTTCCGGTCAAACCGGATCGTATACTCCCCCTCCTCCAGATGCATCTTCTGTGGTTCCGGTATTATATACATACGCTGTTCTCTCCTTTCTGCCGGCTGCCCGGCCTGCAGGCCATATAGTATATCTTATTATACAGAACCCTCTGCCGGAAATCCATACCTTGCATGAAACAAAACATGCACAAAATGATGCAGGCGCTGCGCCCCGAGGGACGCAGGAAGGTTCCTGCGGGATCGTCCGGATACCGGCAGGAACAGCCGCCGGCCGCCTCAAAAGTGCACCGGCTCCGTCCGGGCCGTGAGCGGTTCCATCCGATACTCCGGAAAAGCATCCAGCAGCGCCGGCAGGGCGTCCGCGGTACACGTCACCCTGTCATGGGCCAGCAGCACCACCTGCTGCCTGCCCATCGCCGTCTCTACCGCATTGCTCACCAGCTTTTCGGGGCTGTTTTCCTTGCCCGTCGCATCTTCCAGACTGGCATTCCAGTCATAGTAGACAAACCCTTTTGCCTCCATCGCCTCAATGATCTCTTTGCTCACCTTTTTGTTGAAGGCATTGATGCTGCCGCCCGGGAACCGGAACAGTCTGGCCTCCACTCCCGTCACCTCGTATACGGTGTCGTATGCTTTCTGAAAATCTTCCATATAACTGTCCACATCCGCATAGAGCGTTTTATAATCATGTACGTCGCAGTGAATGCCGATGGCGTGCCCTTCCTGCACGATCCGTCTGGCCGTCTCCGGATATCTGCGCACATACTCCCCGATCACAAAGAAAGTCGCCTTCACATTCCTTTCCTTCAAAATATCCAGTATCCTGTCCGTATTCTCCTCCGAAGGACCGTCGTCAAAAGTCAGATACATTGTCTTCGGGTTCAGGTATCTGTCAATTCCTCTGGCGATCCCTGCCGCCAGCTGGTCTCTGTACGCTCCTGTGATCAGCCTGCCGCGCTCCTCCTCATTGGAGAGAAATCCGGTCTCGATCAGGCAGGACGGCATCGTGCTTTTGCTGGTCACACACAGTTCGGAATCCGATACCAGTTCCCTGCTCACAGCGCCCGTCTCTTTCACGGTCTCCTGCTGGATCAGCTGCGCCAGCCGTCCGCTGTCCCGTCCCGCG
Source organism: Lachnospiraceae bacterium (assembly GCA_009774655.1). Lineage (GTDB taxonomy): Bacteria > Bacillota > Clostridia > Lachnospirales > Lachnospiraceae > UBA3282. Next base: position 2,484 of record VSOD01000093.1, on the reverse strand, counting down.
TCGGTTCCGTCATACCAGGTCTCAATCCCTGCCACGCTTTCATCCTCACAGGAATTTTGATGGATGCTCACATAGAGAAGGGCATTCCTGGCGTTCGCATTTTCCACCCGGTCCATCTTATCTATGTACTCATCGCCCTCTCTGGCCAGTTCCGCCTGATATCCCATCTCCCGCAGCCGGACAACGACCCTGGCCGCGATCATCCTGTTGATATCCTTCTCCACGATATTCCCAAACACACAGCCGCCGTCCACTCCGCCGTGTCCGGGGTCGATGACGATCACCGATGTCTCTTCGCTCTGCGCTTCCTGCATGGCGGTCTCTTCTTCTCTATCGTCCCTTTTATCGCCACTGTCCTCACTGCCGGTCCCCAAAACCGCCGGCTGCTCCTGCGCGAGGGTATCCCTGGCCCTGGTCTTCACCGTCACGGTACCGGACTGCATCTGCGCCGTCGCCGCCTCCACGGACTGCGTCGCCTTCCTTGTCTTAACGGCCACGGCGGCGCAGACTATGATGATACAGACAATCGACAACCCCGTCACGATCCTGCGCAGATAACTTCTCAATTCTTCTCTTCTTCTCTGTAAGCTGCGGTATCCTCTTTTTCTGTACATAAAATGATGCTCCTCTCCTGTGATCTGTTCCTATCATACAGAAGCGGTGCATCATAATTTCATCATTTTTGTAACATAGTTACATCATTTTTGCATCAAAGTTGTATCATCGGATTATCGGGAGATCTTAAGAAACAGTTCATTGATTCCTTCGTAAAAACCAACCGTAACGATCGTCCTCTCTTCTCCGGTGCCGGCAAAGACATACTTCTTATAATAAGGCGTCGTCTCCAGCAGCGGATTATCCGTCTCGTATGCCTCCGGCTTCGTCAGCCCCATATAGCTGCTCCACGCATCGATCAGCGCGTCCGGATCAATATCTTCCCATCCAAGCTGCGCCCGCACATAGAATTCGTAGATCTTGCCGTCATCCGCATCAATATACGCGTCGATCAGCCGATTCTCCTTATTGGCATTCTGCAGGCTGCCCGTCAGGCTCAGCTTCCAGACCGCCACATTGTTTCTCGGTTCCGGCACGTCGATCGCGGAATAGAGCGTCGCCTCATAAGCCTGCGCCCGGATTTCCCGGATCTCCTCCGGCAGAATACCGGCCTCCTTCAGGATGGAAATTTCCCTGTTCGCGGTCTCATAGATCTGCTCGTCCGTGATCTCCTTCCCGGACGGGCCGTTATGGTTGACCACGAAGGCATAGGTTCCCGTCAGCTCCCGGTAAGCGCTGTCCGGCTCCGTCTCCCTGGTCCTCGCGCTCTGTTCCGTCTCCGGCAGCGTCTGGGCATTGAGACAGCGGGACAGAATATAGAGCTTCTCATTGCTGCTCAGCCGATAGCGGTAGCCTTCTCCACCGGTCTCTTCCTCCTGTGTTTTGATCTGATTCAATATCCTTCTGTCGGTATAGGTTGCAAGCGCTTCCGGTCCCCAGACGGACAGTATCACCGCCAGCACAGTCAGAACAAGCAGCGCCGGACTAAGAATGGATCTCTTCATGCTGCGCCTCCTTCCCCTCTTCCCATAAGAGGAATCCTGCCGTCGTTCCCTGTCCGGGCACGCTCTCGAATTCCAACCTGCTTTTGTGCAGCGCCAGAATCTCCGTGCACAGCGCCAGCCCCAACCCGGCTCCGTTTCTGCTGCGCGATCTGGATTTATCCACCATATAGAAGGCCTGCGTGATCCTGGAGATCTCTTCCGCCGGAATCCCGATGCCGTAGTCCCTGACACTGAACCGATACCCGATCCGCCCGGGCTTTTCCTTTTCCGATGAAGGCTCTTCCACGACACGGCCTTCTATCTCGATCCTGCCGCCCGGCTCCGAAGCCTTGCAGGCATTGTCGATCAGATTCACCAGCACCGTCTGGATCAGGCTGATATCCGCTGTCACCACGGCCGGTTCGCAGCAGAACCGAAAATCCATGTCCGCATTGGGCCGAAACATATTCCGCAGATATTCAAACAGAGTCTCTGTCAGAATCTTCTGCGGCCTTGCCCCTTCCTTCTTCGTCACCATGATATCCAGAAGCCGCAGAGACATGGTCTCCAGACGCTTGCCTTCCGTATAGATATAGTTGGCAGAGCGGAAACTTTTCTCCTCATCCAGCTTTCTGGATCGCAGCATATCCGCATACCCGATGATGGAAGTAAGCGGCGTCTTAAGCTCATGGGCAAAAGCGCCCACGAACTCTTCCCGGGCCGCTACCTCTTCCTCCAGCTGGCCGATGGTCTTCTCCAGCGCCTCCGACATATGGTTAAAATCCTGCGTCAGCTGCCCCAGCTCGTCGCTGCTGACCTGTCTGGCACGATACCCGTAGTCCCCGGCCGCCAGCTTTGTGGTGGCGTGCGTCCGCAGCCGGTGCGGCTGCGTCAGCCGGGCGCCGGTAAAGTCCAGGATTCCGAACCCCCGACCGCGCACCAGCAG
>VSOD01000092.1 GCA_009774655.1 Lachnospiraceae bacterium | reverse complement strand
CCAGAAGGTCTACGACGGCCTCTGCCAGATAAGAGATCTGTTCTTTATAGACATCAATCAGCTCCTCGAAATCCAGGCTGCCGATCGGCGCAAGCTGCACACCCGTCATGGTGATGTCTCCCGCCACCAGCGCCCTGTCTTCGACCGCTTCTCTGGACAGCGCCACCAGCGCCAGATTCATCTGACGGGTCTGCGCCTCCAGCCCGTACTCCCGCAGCTTGATGCGGTTGGCCGTAAACGTGGGCGCATAGACAATGTTCGTACCCGCATCCACAAAAGCCCGCTGCAGCCCGATCAGCGCTTCTTTATTCTCCAGGATCCACTCTTCCGGACAGACACCGGCAGACATTCCCCTGCGCTGCAGGTTCGATCCTGTGGCTCCGTCCAGAATAACGGGCCTGTCCTTGATCCATGCATGAAATTCCTGTTTATTCATCTCCCTGTGTACTCTCCTGTGTCGTATCGGATTCCGGTTCTTCATAAAAAACGGTATCGTCCGTGTCAAAGTCATCCCCTCCGGCCTGCGCATCTGTCCCTGCGTCTGTCCCCGAAGGGTTTTCTTCTCCCTGCTCTTCCTCTTCTTTATCTTTATTCAGATAGCCGCCGCCAAGGATATTGCTCTCCTCCGTGTAGGTGATGCCTTCTCCTTCCGGTATCTCTCCATGCAGGATAGAGATGATATACTGAATACGGATATTCGCCCTGTCATAGTATTCTCTGGCCGCCTGCGCCGTCGGCTCGTCAAAGACCTCCGCCTCATAAGCGCTGTGGTAAAGCGCGACCGCCTGTTTCATATTCTCGTCCGCCTCGTCCGCCAGACTGTCCACCGCCGAAAACTGATCCGGCACAGTAAGCTCCGCCATCCAGGTAAACTCCGCCTGCAGCTGGTCCAGATAAGAAAGCAGCTGGATCTTTGCGTCTTCGGCGGAAGCGTCGATCGCATTCATGCCCTCATGATAAGACGCGATATGCTCAAAAAACGTATTCATGTCGTCCTGATACGCGGTCAACTCCTCGTCCTGCCCGCACCCGGTAAGCAGGATGCAGCACAACAGGACTGCACACAGGATCACTTTTTTATTACAGCGGAAAACGTCCCGAACCCCCGGGACTTTGTTCCAAATCTCCACAAATATTTCCTCCGGTCATACATTCAGATTTCACTGCCTCATTACCTGGTTCCGAAGATTCTGTCTCCGGCGTCTCCAAGACCAGGGCAGATATAAGCATGTTCATTCAGACAGCGGTCAAGATGCCCGACATAGATCTGAATGTCCGGGTGGTCCTTCTTCATCCGTTCCAGACCTTCCGGCGCAGCGATGATGCACATAAATTTGATGTTCTTTCCGCCGTGCTGTTTGATAAATTCCACCGCCTCGGAACCGGAACCGCCGGTTGCCAGCATGGGATCCACGACCACAATCGTCCTTAAGTCGATCGGCTCAGGCAGCTTACAATAATATTCATGAGGTTCATGCGTCTCCGGATCCCTGTACAGCCCGATATGCCCTACCTTCGCGCTCGGCACAAGCGCCAGGATACCGTTCACCATCCCAAGGCCCGCCCGCAGGATCGGCACCACCGCCAGCTTCTTACCGGCCAGCATGGGCGTCATGCACTTCTCGATCGGCGTCTCCACCTCCACGTCCTCCACAGGCAGATCACGAAGCGCCTCATATCCCATCAGCATTGCGATCTCTTCGATACATTTCCGAAACTCATTCGTCCCTGTCCTGATATCCCTGATATGGGAAATCTTGTGCTGTATCAACGGATGATCCATAATAAATACGTTCTCTCTCTTCTCCATCATTTGTCCTCTTTTCTTCTTTTCTTCGTCTCTCCTGCTTCACTCCTGATCCCGACGGGGTGCTCCCGCAAAAAGGTCATGATTACTCCTATCTATAGATAGTAATGATTTCTGACGTTTAAGTCAACAACTTTTAACTGTTTTCCCTGACTTTTAGTGATCGGCTCCTGCGCTTTTATCATAAATTTACTTGCCAAACAGGACTGCAGTCTTTATAATCTCTATAGGTTATCAATCTATACATTTTCGAGAAGGGAGATTTATCATGAGTAACAACTATGAAGCAATCCGCGATGCCAGAAGCCTCGGCATCCCAAAGATGCTGCTGCTCGGTCTGCAGCATATGTTCGCAATGTTCGGTGCTACGATCCTGGTACCGATCCTGGTCAACAGCTATTTTAACGGAGAGGGACTTTCGATTCAGGTTACTTTGTTTTTTGCAGGAATCGGTACCCTCTTTTTCCATGTCTGCTCGAAGTTAAAAGTGCCGGCATTCCTCGGTTCCTCCTTCGCATTTCTGGGCGGGTTCGCCACGGTTGCCGAACTTGACACCGGTATCTTCGCCGATATGACCTACGGGGAGAAGCTGCCCTATGCCTGCGGCGGCATCGTAGTGGCCGGCCTGTTATATCTGATCCTCGCCGTGGTCATCAAACTGGTGGAGAGAGTCATGCGTTTCCTGCCGCCGGTGGTGACGGGACCGATCATCATCTGTATCGGCTTAAGCCTTGCACCTTCCGCCGTGAACAATGCCTCCTCCAACTGGCTGCTGGCGCTGATCGCACTGGCGGTGATCATCGTCTTCAACATCTGGGGTAAGGGCATGTGGAAAATCATCCCCATCCTGCTTGGCGTGGTGATCTCCTACGCGGCCGCACTGATCATGAATGCGCTTGGCTTTACCAACGCGGACGGCAGCGCGATCCTGGACTTTTCCGGCGTAGCCGCATCCTCCTTCGTGGGACTGCCGCCCTTCCTTCTTTGTAAATTCGACGTGACGGCGATCCTTGTCATGGCGCCCATCGCACTGGCTACCATGATGGAGCATATCGGCGATATCTCTGCCATTTCAGCTACAGTAGGCGAAAACTATCTGGAAGATCCCGGCCTGCACCGCACCATGGTGGGCGACGGCCTTGCCACTTCCCTTTCCGCCATGTTCGGAGGCCCGGCCAACACAACTTACGGAGAGAATACCGGCGTTCTGGAATTAAGCGGCGTCTTCGATCCCAAGGTGATTCGCCTGGCGGCGCTCTACGCTGTGATCCTCAGCTTTATCCCCAAGATGTCAGCCATCATCGGTTCTCTGCCTTCGGCCATCATCGGCGGTGTCAGCTTCATCCTTTACGGTATGATATCCGCGATCGGCATCCGGAACGTGGTGGAAAACAAAGTAGATTTCACAAAATCCAGAAACCTGGTCATCGCCGCTGTGATCCTCGTATGCGGACTCGGCTTTTCTGGCGGTCTTACCTTTACGGTGGGCGGCACATCCGTCACCCTGACTTCCCTGGCTCTTGCCGCGCTGGCGGGCATTCTTCTGAATGCTGTCCTGCCCGGCAATGACTACATCTTCGGTGAGAATCCGAGCGGGGATATCAACCGGGGCGTCAGCTTCAATCCGCAGAAGAAACAGAAATCATAAACAGAAGATACGGAAAAAGGGTACGGAAATAGATACGGAAAAAGATACGGAAATAGGTACGGAAATAGATACGGAAAAAGCGGGCAGCTGCATATCAAGCGATATGCAGCTGCCCACTTCAATGTATCCCTTATGCTTTTTTGATAAAAACATGCTTGCCTTCAATTGCAAAACCGTACTTTCGTATTCGCTCCGCTGCTATACCGCGCGCTTCCAGCGCTGCCGCGTAGCGCATCCTTTCTATCTGATCCAACGCCTCTTTCGCCGTATCTTCCAATGAATCCTCCACGTCAGGATCGTGAATCTTAAATTCCATGATAACGGCATCATCATCCCCGCGCGGCTCCAGCATTACATCGTATCTGCCAAAACCACTTTCCCGGTTGGAAGTGATACTGTACCGGTCTGACAGATCCACTATCAGTCCCAACACAAACCCATGGTAAAAGCGTTCCGGTTCCGTATCTCTCGACGGCCTTTTCCCGCTGTCAAAATAACTGAACGTCTCCAGTGCCACTTTGTTCATATAGGCATTCATACTCTTCACATCATTTTGCAGCATCGCTTTTATAAAGCTGTTGTAGACGGTTCCGGAACCGGAAAACCATTTTTTGATCATCTTCCGGAACATGATCTGCACCTCTTTGTTGGTCAGGGACAGTTCATAAAGATACTCCCCGCTGTCTTCCTGCAGGACACAGTTCTCGGCTTTCAGATATCCGCTTGCAAGCAGCAGGCTCCAGATGGCATTCTCATCGTCGTCTAACTGTTCGAAGATAACCTGTTCTTCTATTTCCCTCTGCAGGCACTCTCCCTTTAGCAGATTTTCCATGGATATTTTGATCTCGCTGCTTCCTTCACGGATCAGTTTGTTGATCAGATCATTACTGCTGGAGTTGGCCCAATATGCGGCAAACCGTTTTTTATCGAGATAGTTTATGATCGACCATGGATTATAAATATCCCGGCACGACCCGAAATGAAATCCGTCATACCAGGCCCTCACATCCAGTCTTTGCTCATACAATCCGCATTCCTGCAGCGCAGCCCATACCTCTGCCTCAGTGAATCCGAAACAATCCCTGTATTTTTCCGAAGTGGTGGTCACGACCTCCGGATTATTCAAGTCGGAAAATATCGACTCCCTGCTCACCCGTGTGATGCCTGTCATAACGGCCCGTTCCAGATACGGGTTCGTCTTAAATGTAGAGTTGAACAGGCCTCTGATAAATTCCATCATCTCCTGCCAGTAACCATACACCCATGCCTCCTGCAGCGGCGTATCATATTCATCCAGCAGAATGATCACCTTTTTCCCATAGAAGCGTGACAGATAGCCTGACAGGTTTTTCAGAGAATAGGAAGCCATGGAGTCCGTCATCTCTGTGAAAACACTTCGAAAAAATTCCGGTTCTCCTTCCTGCAGCGTTCCTCCGGTCAACAGAAAATCATGCCTGCTGTAAAGCTCCCTGATCAGCATACAGATTTTTTCCCTGGCCATCGCAAAAGAATTCGCCTTCACATCCGCAAAACTCAGAAAAATAACCGGGCAGGTTCCCTGCAGAGCGCGATACTTTGCATCCTCCCATATGGACAGTCCTTCGAATAATGCCCCCTGTCCGGCATACTCGACCGACAAAAAACGCTCCAGCATGTTCATGTTCAGGGTCTTGCCAAACCGTCTCGGCCGCGTGATCAGCGTCACGTCATCCCCGCTTTCCCACCACTGCCTGATGAAGGATGTCTTATCAATATACAGATACTGATTGCGTATTATTTTTTCAAAGCTCTGAATCCCTATCCCTATGGTTCTCGCCATGACACCTTCCTCCGAATCGACCAGAAACTTTCAGGTCATAATACGATCTCGCAATCCGGCTCCACCTTCCTGCATGCTTTCAGCACCTTCTTCATGACCGCTTTCTCATCTGCTCCTTCTGCAAATTCCACTTTCATCTTCTGTGTCATAAAGCTGACAACCGCATCTGCCACGCCTTCAGTTTTCTTCGCTGCTTCCTGCATCTTCTCCGCGCAGTTGGCACAGTCTACTTCGATCTTATACGTCTTACTCATTCTGCTCCTCCGTTCCGGTCATGATATGACACCATTTCCCCTGCATCATTTTCCTTGTCTTTTCCGTTGAACAGTTATTCATCTTCTTCCACATGCTCCATTCCCATGCTGATGATCGCCCGCACATGTTCGTCGTCAAGCGAGTAAAAGATCGACTTCCCCTCCCGCCGAAACTTCACGAGCTTCGACGTCTTAAGGATCCTCAGCTGATGACTCACGGAAGACTGGCTCAGGTTCAGAAGTCTCGCTATATCATTGACACAGAGCTCCTTCTCAAACATGGCATACAGAATCCTGATCCTGGTGGAATCCCCGAACACCTTAAAAAGCTCCGCCAGATCATAGAGGACTTCAATGTCCGGCTGCTTTGCCTGAATGCTTTTGATGATGTCCTCCCGTGTATCCGCAAAATCCTTCTCTCCAGATGCCGCGGTCCCTCCCACGCTTCTGTTCTCCTCCGCCATGTTTCCCTCCAATATCAGTCTATTATACATATGTTTAACTGTTCATATGTATAATAGTAAATATCACTCTGTTTGTCAATCATTTTTCAAAAAATCACTCTGCTGATCAGCCGGAAAGTACCCGGCAGCGTTTCTTAAAACAGGCAATCCCATATCTGTATATGGTCTTCATCCCATCTTTTATCAACAGCTCTTCATACCTCCGCTCTCTGATCTGCTGCAGCGCCTTCTGGCATGCTGCTTCAAAGGCGGCATTTTCAGCATACTTTAATTCGATGATGATGCCGATCTCCGCGTCTTCTATCTCTATGCTGATATCGCTGTAACCCTCACCGGCTTCGGCATTGGATCTGACGATCCAGTTATCCATATGTCCCAAAAGCCCAAGCAAAATACCGTGATAAAAAATCTCTTTTCGCTCTTTTGGAACCTGATTATCCCGAATACTTATCGTTTTTTTCAGGTAAGCGGTAAATCCGGCCTCGATTGCTTCTGCATCGTTTTCCTGAAATGCTTTACAGAAATCTTTCAGCCTGTGACCGTCCGCTGCCGCTTCCTCGTCAAACCATTCACGAATCTGCTCCACAAAAATCCAACGCACTTCTCTGTTCGGAATGGCAAGTTCCACTGCATCATTTTCCTCCTCACCGCACTGCGTCAGGTAACCGGTCGTAAAGAGAAGGCTCCATAAATGATCCGCTTTGAGGTCAAGATCTCTGTAGGTTAATTCCTGACGTAACTTCTTTTTGACACTGCCGCCCTCCATCAGTTGTTCGATCTCGCTGCGGGTCGCCGCATTTGCGCCGGCAATAAATTTCCTGATAATATCATTGCCACTCGTATTCACCCAGTAATTCTTCGGACGCACAGACGGATTCATTTTCATGGCGTGGCAGTAGCTTATGACATCCCAGGGACAGTAAATCTCCAAATCACCAAAACGGTAACCATCATACCAGTCTTTGACAAGGTCATATTTTCCGGTAAAGCCATAATATGCCAGCATCTCTCTGATCTCTGTGTCAGTAAAGCCAAAGTATTCGTTATATTGTACATCCTGCACGGTATATACATTAAAATTATTAAGCCCGGTAAAGATACTTTCTTTGGTTATCCTCAGACAGCCGGTAAGGGCCGCAAAATACAGACTGCTGTTTGTCTTGAGCGCCTGTCCGAACAAAATTCTGATCAACTCCACCATATCGTCATAATATCCGGCCTGATACGCTTTGTCGAGCGGCACATCATACTCGTCTATCAGCAGGATGACACTTCGCTCATAATGCCTTTGCAAAAACCGCGTCAGCATCAGCAGACTGTCTTTCAAAAGAACGTCCGTCATCGCAAATTCACCGCTGTCATTCAGCTCGATCAACTTCCTGTATTGCTGACGCTCTGTCTCCGACAGACTGTCACTCTGCGCCAAAAAAGGAAATCTCAGTGCTTCATTGCCTATCACACTGCGAAACATTCCTTTTGCTTCGTCAAAATCTGTGCCGCATACATTCTTTAAGCTGATCGCTATTACAGGAAACCTGCCCATATGTTCATCACAGAGCACTTTATCTTTTGAGATGGCAAGCCCTGCAAAAAGAGCCGGATCGCATCCATATTCAAAGAAATACTGCAGCATGCTCATATTCAGCGTCTTGCCAAACCTTCTGGGCCGTGTAAACAGATTTACCTTACCCATGTTTTCCAGAAGATCCCGGATCATCCCGGTCTTATCAACATAGTAATAGCCCATTGCGCGTATTTCCCTGAAATCCTCAATTCCCATGGGCAGCTTTGTCTTTCCAGCCATAACGTTTCCTTTCGATCACTCCCTGATCTGCCCGTTTCCACGTATCAGGTACTTATAGGCAGTCAGTTCCTTAAGTCCCATCGGCCCTCTTGCATGCAGCTTCTGCGTACTGATCCCGATCTCCGCGCCGAACCCGAACTCGAAGCCGTCCGTAAAACGGGTGGATGCATTGACATACACACAGGCAGAATCAACCCCCTGCAAAAACCGCTCCGCATGTTCTTCGTTCTCGGTGAGAATGGCATCGGAGTGTTTTGTATTATAACGGTTGATATGGACAATGGCCTCTTCTACTGACGACACGGTCTTCATGGACAGGATGTAGTCCAGGTATTCCGTTCCGTAATCCTCCTGCGTCGCCTCCAGCGCATCCGGGATCAGTCCCCGCACGCTTTCGTCGCCGCGCATCTCCACCTTCTTCTCCCGCAGGGCATCTCCCAGAACAGGCAGGAACTTCTCTGCGATCTTCTCATGGATAAGCAGTGACTCGCAGGCGTTGCATACACCGATCCGCTGTGTCTTGGCGTTTATGATGATCGGCACAGCCTTGTCCAGATCGGCGTCCTCATCCACATAAATATGACAGTTGCCGGTTCCCGTCTCGATCACGGGTATCGTGCTGTTCTCCACCACGGCACGGATCAGCCCGGCGCCCCCGCGGGGGATCAGGACATCCACATATTGTTTCAGTTTCATAAAAGCCGTGGTCACTGCCCGGTCATTGTCCTCGATCAGCTGCACGGCATCCGCCGGAATGTCCTGTGCGGCAAGCGCCTCTCTGATCACCTGCGTAATGGCGGCATTGGAGCAGGCCGCATCCCGACCGCCCTTTAAGATCACGGCATTCCCGGCCTTAAAACACAGCCCGAAGGCATCTGCCGTCACATTCGGCCTCGCCTCATAGATGATGCCGATCACCCCCATAGGGACTCTGACCTTATCAATCTGCAGCCCGTTTGGCCGCTTGAAAGACTCCATGACAGTCCCCACCGGGTCTTCCAGCTCTGCAATCTGCCGCAGCCCCTCTGCCATACTGTGGATCCGCTGCGCTGTCAGCTTCAAACGATCCAACAGCCCTGCCGACATACCATTTGCCTCCGCGGTCCCGTAGTCCTGCCTGTTTGCCTCCAGAATACGCTCCGCCCCGTCCGTCAGTGCAGCCGCCGCGGCACGCAGCGCCCTGTTCTTCTCCTCTGTCGTCAGCTTCTGCAGCACATATTTTGCCGCAACTGCTTTTTGTCCCAAATTATCTAAATATTCCATACGCTTCCTCGTTTCTGTATATCACATTTTCCGTTATTATAGCATACTGCAGCCGTTGGCTGAATACTTCTTTTATTAAACTTCTTTTATTAATCTTGACTGTTTTGTCACTCCCGCAGCGCTATCACCACGAACTCTTCCGGCTTTTTGCCTGTAAGAGCCTCCTGCAGTTTCCCGGATACACTGCTGTGGTATTCTCCGGACTCAAGCATCACCGCCGCAAACTCCGCGCGTATGCACAGATAGTCGGACCCGTAATAAGTCTGCTGCAGATCGGCAAACTCGTCTCCCGGCGTGATCGTGCCCTCCACCACATCCGGCCGGTAATAGGACGACCGGAAATCAATGTCGTTGAAGATCACCACCGACTTTTCAGGGATGCCCGCATAGGCCTCTTCCCACTGCTCCTCCAGCGCCAGATAATAATTGTCCTGGCTGTCCATGCCGCCGTTCTCGAATATCGACCAGACCGCCGTGATCAAAAGCAGCGTCACCATTCCCGCAAAGTAGTGGAAGCCCTTTTTGCCGCGCAGCCGGGGAAGGACCAGACCGATCAGCGCAATGCACAGCAGAAAGGTCGCCGGCTCGAAGAAGCGGAAATAAAAGCTGTCCATAGAGGACACATAGCGGACAGCGATAAAGACCACGTCATAGACTACCGCCAGCACGATCAACACGGACTCTCTCGTAAAGCGCCGGCAGTTTTTCACGACCAGCCAGCCGATCCCCGAAAGGATTCCCACCACCACAAACACCTTGATCTGGTAGGGGAAGCCCTCCACCAGTTCCGGTATCTGCATGGAAAAAATATTGAAAAACTCGGTCAGCAGGCTCTCGATCAGATCGTCCGTCAGAATCCGGTAATCGTCCCACCACATGGTACGGCTCACGCCGGACGCCATGCCGTTCATCACCTTGTTCATAAAAAGATATCCCATGCTCAAAACGCCGGACACCAGCGCCGTCGCTGCCAGTGCCGCCGTCTTTGCCAAAAGCGCCCGCTCTCTTTTTTTCCTGTACTCCGCAAGCAGAACGATCAGATACAGCCCTGTCACGATCCACACGAAAAGACCGTAATATCTGGTCAGGAAACAGCAGATCCCGGCAATGCCAAGGGCCGCATACCATCCGGGCGCCGGACGCTCCTTACGCAGGATTCTGGCAAAGAGCAGGGCAAAGCAGAGCAGAAACAGCATGAACGGAATCTCGCTCCATGTGTAATAGCTCAAATTCAGATAGCCGATATTGGTCAGGCACAGGCCGTACAGCCATGCATCCTTTCCAAAGCATTTGTACAGCAGCACAAGGATCAGGCCCGCCGTCACCATGGCCACGATCTTTGACGCCAGATAGGCTTCTGCCCCGGTAATAAGCATCACCGCTGCGATCAGCACCGGATACAGGATCGGCCAGTTGGCAAACCACGTATCGTACCCCGCCAGCCCGTCATAGGAAAATCCGTATCCCGCAGTCAGATTGACCGCCTCCCGCAGATACCCCGCGGAATCGGCAGAGATATAGGCGCCTTTCAGATAAGCCCTGGAATAGATGCTGACACAGACCACGCCGAACAACAGCACAAGGAACAGCTCGTTGCCGTATCTTTTTACAATCCCGTTAAGAACCCGCCGGACGCTGTCCGCTGCCGCCCACACTCTGCGCCGGCCCGCCCAGATGCAGAGCAGCCCTGTAACGGTAAGCAGCACCGAAACCGGTATGGAATAATAAAAGATGTCCCCGTAGGTCATCCGGACAGGCTCCACCCGGTTGACGCCAAGAGAAATGCCGCATTCCAGAATCTCTCCGTCCTGTCTGACCTGTGCGGTAAAAGGCAGCACGTCGCCCGCCCCCGCAGGCACCTGCATAAAGTACGGGGAACTGCCGTCCGCAAAGACAGTCAGCTCATACGACTGCCCCGCCGAAAAAGTCATGTCGCCGTCGATCGTAAACCACTTCCCCGGCGTGATCGTCTCCACCGGGATCACCTGGCTTACCAGAATACCGGAATCCTCGTCCGTCACCGCAAAGCGAACCGTCCCCCTGCTGTCCTGTGCTATGTTCACCAAGAGGACCTGAAACCCGCTCGCCTGAAAATCTTCCTTCGCCGTCAGCGTCACCTCCAGCGTCTCCCCCGCCTCACAGGTGACATACACCGGATCCGGATTGATCTGCGGCAGGATCTGTGTGGTCTCCATCCCGTTCTGCGCCGTGCGGGTCAGCACCAGCATTACGGCGCCAAACAGCATAAGCACGATTAAACTGTAGATCAAGTTGCGAATTGTTGTTTTTTTCATTTCCCTGTTCCTTATTTCTCTGTTCTCTGCGCCAGTTTCTCCGCCATCTGCATGGCAAGTTCCACCACCACGTCGGAATTATAGTGGCAGTGTTCGCCCCAGCGCCCCAGCCCATGTATGTGTCTGTCTTCACAGAATGCAAGCAGCTTCTCCATTGCCTCCGGCTTGCCGATCGTATTTAACGGATAAGCATATGCATTCAGATAGTGATACGCGGCGTCTTCCGCTCCGCTTCCTGTCCCGTCATATGCCGTGCCACCGGGAAATCCTGCCCCGGCCTCTTCAAACATCGCCACCCGGCTTTCGCGCGTCTCCAGCCAGTATCCTCTGCTTCCCGGACAGAAATTGTGCCTTACCAGTATCCGGTGCCACGGGATCTTAAGATCCGGTTCGTAGATCCACTGCGCCTCTGTTGGCAGCTGCTTTGGCACATACCGGGTCTCTATGGCGCTGGACCGCAGTTTCGGCACAAGCCCTCTGATCTCTTCCGGCATACCGTCAATCCGCTCAAAGCTTTGCCAGGGCACCGTAGTCACGATATGCTGCGCCGCAAACACCTCCCCGGCCTTCGTCCGCACCAGACGTTCTTCACAGCAAAGCTCCGTCACCTCCGTCCTGTACAGCACCTTCGGCCCCAGTGCTCCGGCCATCCGCAGCCATACTTCCCCGTAACCGTATCGTTTCGGATAGTAGAAGGAAGCGTGGCCCGGCTGCGTCCCGTAAGGCCTGTGGGTCAGACAGGAAAGCAACGTCTCTTCGAAACTCACATTCGGGAGCTTCTCCAGCCAGTAGGTTCCAAGCTCGTCAAGCTCATCCGCAAACATCTTCTGATTATAAGGCAGCATATAGCGGTCGGCGATCCGCTGTCCCAGCTTCCAGACGATCAACTCCACGAACCGTTTTGGCACAGGCTGTGCCAGATTGCAGA
>VSOD01000091.1 GCA_009774655.1 Lachnospiraceae bacterium | reverse complement strand
GCTTCGTCCAGACTGCAGATGCAGCGCCGGCACTTCCCGTCGCTCTTTCCGGCGCTTTTGCGGCTGTCATTTCTTTTGATTCTGCCCTGCCGGCTGCCGCCGGTGAGCCGCCCGGCTTCTGCTGCTCCTGCGAGACAATGATCAGCTTCCGCGGAATCCACTTCAGAACACACCGATACAGATCCTTCGCTTCCACCGGCTTTGCCAGATAATCATTCATCCCGGCCTGCTGCAGTTCCTCCCTGACCTCCGAGAATGCATTGGCTGTCAGGGCGATGACCGGCACCGTGCGGCAATAGGCATCCGGCAGGCGACGAAGCCTTTTCGTCGTCTCCACTCCGTCCAGATCCGGCATCATCTGATCCATAAATATCAGGTGATATCTTTTCTGATGCGCCAGAATCAGCGCCCGCTTGCCGCTTTCCGCCAGATCAACTTTCATCTTAAGCGGTTCCAAAAGGGCCGCTGTCACTTCCAAATTAATTTCATTGTCATCTACGATCAGTACAGAAGCCTCGGGTGCCGCAAATTTCATAAAAGTAACCATGCCTTTCCATAGCCTGAGAATTTGGGCTGCAGGCACAAATTTGCGTGTGAAAAATTTCTTCTCACGCTCCCCTTCCCAGGAACTGTTAAAAAATCATACTACGTGCTGCTGCGTTCCTATTTTACCACAATCCACCGGGAATGTCACTTACAGTCTGCACCTTCCGCTGCCGCTTTACACATACTTCTGCGCGGAACGCATCTTCAACCGTTTCGGCGCAACGTACTCCGCCGCTTCACACATACTTCTGCAACGTACTGCGCACGGCTCCGACTCCGGCCGTCAGCTCCTGCAGATAGCCGCACACCTTCTCCGCCAGTCCTGCCTCATACAGGTCTACCCCGAAGATCTGCTTCATCTTAAGCACCTCCTCCACATGCGCCTCCACATCCTGATCCGGCTGCAATGCAAGACCCTTCACATAGGGGCACACCGTGTCAAGGAGGGGATCCGGGCTCAGCGTAAAGGCATTTCCCGCATCATCCACCGCCATCAGATAACGCAGCCATCCGGCAAATACCAGAGGGATCATCTCAAGGCTCTGCACGGTAAGCTCCGGTGATCTCTGATAAGCCTTCACCGTCTCGCCAAAGCGGATCGCCAGCTTCTGCGAGGTGTCCGTGGCAATTCTCTGAGGCGTATCCGGCATAAAAGGATTGGGAACACGCACCGTAAGGACCGTATCAATAAATTCCCGGGGAGCAAGAATTCCGGGGTCTACCACCACCGGCAGCCCTTCCATATAACCGATTCTCTGCACCAGCTTTACAAGCTCTTCATCCTGCATCTCCTCTGAGATCTTCTGGTAGCCCAGCAGACATCCGTAAACCGCCAGCGCCGTATGGAGGGGATTTAAACAGGTGCAGACCTTCATCTTCTCTACCTTATCGACGGTCTCCCGGTCAGTAAAGATCACGCCGCCTTTTTCCAGCGCGGGCCTGCCATTGGGAAATGCGTCCTCTACCACCAGATACTCACACTCTTCCGCATTGACAAAGGGAGCCACATAGGTATTTCGGGAAGTGATCACCGGCTCCAGCCCTTCCACGCCGTCCTCCAGCAGAATCTTTTCCACGGAGGGATCCGGTCTGGGCGTGATCTTGTCGATCATGGTCCAGGGATAAGTCACCTTATTCCGGTCGTCCACATACCGGAGGAATCCTTCTCCTGCCCTGCCATTCTCCACCCATTTCCCGGCAAAGGTACTGATGGCCGCATACAGCTTATCCCCGTTGTGGGAACAGTTGTCCGTGCTGACCATGGCGATGGGCTTTTGGCCCGCCTGATAGCGGCTATAAAGAAGCGCCGCCACCTTGCCCATATAGCTGGAAGGAGCATCCGGTCCTCCCTTAAAGTCTGCTTCCACCGCCGGAAGATAACGGCCCGTTCCATCCACCAGACTGTAACCCTTCTCCGTGATGGTGAAGGTGCACATCTGCAGGGAATCCATGCGGAAGATCTCCTTTAACCGCAGGGTCTCAGCCTGATTTTCGAAATCCAGCATCAACGATTCCGCAATGCTCCCGATCACTGTCTTTTCCACATTCCCATCGGCCTTCAGCGTGACCAGGATATTGTAATCATCGTGGGGGCGGTTCATCTTTTCGACGATCTCATAGTCGAAGCCCTCCGCCGCCACAAGCCCTCTGTCCAATGTGCCGTCCTGCAAAAGTCTCTGCACCACATTTGCCAGAAAGGCCTTGAAAATATTGCCCGCTCCGAAGTGCACCCAGAAGGGGGCTTCCTTTGTTTTGGCGATCATCTGCTCCCGGTCAAATCCCGGCAGCTCATAGCCGGCCGCTTCCCAGGCCTGCCTGTTCTGCAGCCCCTGTTCGTCTAATCTCATCTTTTTTCAGCTCCTTTCACAATGGCTTCCCAAAGTCCGTTCAGATAGGCCGCTCCCAATGCCCTGTCGTACAGGCCGTAGCCCGGCATTGCCACTTCATCCCAGATCATCCTTCCGTGATCGGGGCGGATCGGTCCCTCGAATCCGATATCATAGAGCGCTCTCATGATCTCATACATATCAAAATTTCCATCCGAAGACAGATGTGCCGCCTCTTCAAAATTATCGGGCGTGATAAATTTCAGATTACGCACATGGGCAAAATGAATCCTTCCTTTCAGGGAACGGATCATATCCGGCAAGTCATTTTCCAGATTCGTCCCGTAAGAACCGGAACAGAAGGTGACGCCGTTGTGCGGATCGTCCACCATCTTCATCATCCGCAGGATGTTCTCTTTGTTGATAATGATTCTGGGAAGCCCGAAAACACTCCATGCAGGATCGTCCGGATGGATCGCCATGTTAATATCATATTGATTGCACACCGGCATGATCTTTTCCAGAAAATACTGCAGATTGGCAAACAGCTTCTCTCCGTCCACATCCTGATACATCTCAAAAAGCTCTTTTACCCTTGCCATACGCTCCGGCTCCCAGCCAGGCATCACCGTCCCGTTCGTGTCTTTCGCGATAGACGCAAACATCTTCTCCGGGTCCAGCGCATCCACCGCCTCCTGTGTATAAGCAAGTACCGTGGAGCCGTCCGGCCTTACCCTTGCCAGCTCCGTTCTTGTCCAGTCAAACACCGGCATGAAATTGTAGCATACCATGTGAATGCCCTCTTTGCCTAAATTCTCGAGGGTTTCAATATAGTTGGCGATATACCGGTCCCTGTCGCCCCCGCCGATCTTAATGTCATCATGGATATTTACGCTCTCGATTCCCGCAATGTGCAGTCCCGAGGCTTCCACCTCTTCCTTCAAAGCATGGATCCTCTCTCTGCTCCACACCTCTCCCGGCGCCGCGTCATAAAGCGTGGTGATCACCCCTGTCACCCCCGGAATCTGACGGATCTGCCGAAGCGTAACCGTATCAAATTTACTTCCATACCATCTGAGTGTCATTTCCATAGTTTTCTCCATTTCTGCGCTGCATTTTGGCTCCATTTACGGAGTCTGCGCATAAAGTCTGTTCACAACTGTTTTTATTATAGTTCGCCTGCCGTTTGAAAAGCAAGGTTCACCTGATACAAAAAGGAGGCCATTGCTCCGGCAGATGATCCATCCGCTTTTACAACAGCCCCCTTTGCATCAATCATTCATTCCTTACTGTAACCTGATCCGGCTTTTAAGGAAGCATATCCGTATCGCCGAATGTCTCCTGCCATTTTGCGGCACGCTCATCCATGATCGCCTGGCCGCCTGAATTCAGGTAATCTGCCAGCATACTGTCCCAAACACTGTCGAAATCAGCTTCCGATGCGATCACTGCATTGTCGTAAACCTGATCGCGCTTCGCGCTCAAAGTATCACCGATATTTGCTTCCGCCTCGATCGCTCCTACGTTAACATTCTTGGCCGGAACCGCATCGGTCTGCGCGATCTTATCCGCCTCTGCAACAATATCAGGATC
Organism: Lachnospiraceae bacterium; assembly: GCA_009774655.1. Taxonomy (GTDB): domain Bacteria; phylum Bacillota; class Clostridia; order Lachnospirales; family Lachnospiraceae; genus UBA3282. Next base: position 8,414 of record VSOD01000091.1, on the reverse strand, counting down.
AATGCCTGCATAGTTATACGCCTGGGAGAGTTTCGTCAACTCTTCGTCTGCAAAGTGCAGGCCGTTACAGGTAATGGTATAGTCGATATTCATTCCGGAGTTCATGATAGCATCGCCTGTCGCTGCAATCGTCTGGATCGCACCACCCTCCAATACGTTATGCGTTACGCCCTCGTCACCGATCTGCAGATACTGAATATGCTCCGGATTACTGATCCAGTCAAGATACAACATACAAGCCAGAGGCTCATCGTTGGTGTGCGGGAAGAAGATCTTACGATCGCCGGCCGTACTGGATACATACTTGGTATGGGTTCCCTTGGAGTCATCAAAAGGATCAATCGCGATATAGCATGCATCTTCGCCTACGTTTCTCTGCAGGTTTACATTAATGCTGTCCTCACCGTTACGGAAAGGATAATCCCAGTTATGTGTGAAAGCGCCCACATAGCCTGCCTTCATCATATCGTCTTCCGTTGTATCTCCACTGCCGTATAATGCGAAGTTATCCCACAACAGTCCCTGATTATACCACTTGTTCAAAAGTTTTACGGCTTCCTTGGTACCGTTCTGGGTCAGCTTTCTGTCATCATATCCGTTGACATACATTTCCCTGTCGGAAATATCCGGATCGATAAAGGACTCGATCAGAGTAGCAGCTCTCCAGCCAACATCATAGCTTACGGAATAGGGAATCATCTTATCTGCATCTGCCCCCAGCAGCGTATCCTTGTTCTCTTCGAATGCCACCAGCATTGCTTCAAAGTCTTCCGTCGTAGTGGGTGCGCTCAATCCCAGTGTATCAAGCCAGTCCTTACGGACAAAAGTATTAATACGGTTATTGACCGCGATCTTTCCTTCAATCGCCCAGATCGTGCCGTCTACAGGGTCTTTATCCCAATAGATGTTGGTTTCGCCAAGCCAGTCCCACAAATTACCGAGTTCAGACTTATAATCCTCCACATAGCCGCTGAGATCAAGAATACCGCCCATATCGGCATAAGTAAGAACCGTGGGATAGCTGTAGGTTACGCAGATATCAGGAGCTGTTCCTGCCGCCAGCAGATTGTTGATCTCCTCCACCTCAGTCCAGCGGGGAACCTTCACAAATTCAACCTCAACATTGTGGTCTTCCAGCATTCCCTTCTTGATGTACTCTGTGTACATATTGTTGGTCGGATCGGAACCGCCGTCGTTACCACGGTCGTAGACCTCAACCGTAATGTGTCTGGTCTCTGCAAACTTGCCGTCTACCAGCTCACCGGCTGCTGCCGCATCTCCGGAATCCTCTGCGCCTTCTCCCGCATCCCCGGAATCCTGCGCAGCTGCTTCCTGAGAATCCCCTGCGGAAGAACCGGCATCCGAAGCGGATGAGCCGTCTGCATTACCGCCGCCACATGCCGTCAGCGCTACCATAGTACCTGACAGCAGAATCGCAATTAATTTTTTCTTCATCGTCTTACCTCCCTGTTTTTTTAATCTATTTTGAATGAACGAATCCGTAGAAAGGATCCGGTTATTCCTTTACAGCCCCCATGGTCACACCGTGGATAAAATATTTCTGCAGCCAGGGATATACGCACAGGATCGGTATTGTGGAAAACATAACGATCGCTGCCTTCAAGGATGCTGAAAGTCCAGGAGACGAGAATCCCTCCTGCGTTGCAACCTCTACCGAGTTAATATTATTGATGATGTTGTACAGCAGCAGCTGCAGCGGATAGAATTCCGGCTTCTTCATGTACAGCAGCGCGTCCGAATAACCGTTCCAGCGTCCCACCGCATAGAACAATGCCAGTGTGGCCATAACCGGTTTGGACAACGGTACATAAATCTTCATCATGATCTGGAAAAAGCTGGCGCCGTCTATTTCCGCAGACTCCCTTAAGCTGTCCGGGATGCCATAGAAGAAGCTCCTCATGATGATCATGTTATAAACGCTCAGACAGCCGGGCAGGATCAACACCAGCGGATTGTCCAGAAGTCCCAGGTTCTGCATGAGCAGATAGTTGGGAATCGTACCTGCGTTAAAAAACATGGTGATCGTGATGATAATATTGATCACGCCGCGCCCCTTTAACTTGTCAAAGATAAGCGGATAAGCACACAGCACGGTCATGGTCAGAGAAACCAACGTACAGACCACCGTCAAAAATACCGTCCAGAAGAAAGACCTTATGTACTTTGGGTCGCTCAGCACGGTCTTATAGGCATCCAGGTTAAAGCCCTTGGGCCAGAGTGAAACCGCATTTTTTACCAGATAGTCCGTTGAACTTAAGGACTTTGCCAGCAGATTGATCATCGGCACCACACAGATGATACTGATCAGCACACAGATCAGGACAAATGCCCAATCGCCGACTTTTGCAGAAGTTGATTTTACTTTCATTACCAGATCCCCCTTTCTCCAAGTTTTCTGGACAGCCAGTTAGCCATCAGCAGGAAGAGCACGCCGACCACCGACTGGAACAGGCCGACCGCCGTTGTCAAAGAGAACTGCAGGCCCTTGATACCGGTTCGATATACATAAGTAGAAATTACATCCGCCACATTCATGACCAGATTATTCTGGAACGCGAAGGGACGATCAAAATTACTGCCCAGAATGTTACCCAGATTCATGATCAGTAAAACCACGATCGTGGGCTTGATACCCGGAAGGGTGATATTCCACATTTTACGGAAACGTCCCGCACCATCCACGGAAGCCGCCTCATAAAGTTCCGAATTGATGCCGGCGATCGCTGCCAGATATACGATGGATCCCCAGCCGAAGTTCTGCCATACGCCGACGCCGATATAAGTGCCTACCCAGTGGGCCGCGTCATTCAAAAACGGAATAGAAGAACCGCCCAGACGCTCGATCGCCATGTTCACCAGACCTTCACCGGGTGCAAAAAGCTGCAGCGCCAGGCTGTAGATGATGACCCAGGAAAGGAAGTGCGGCATATAGGCAACTGTCTGCACTACTTTCTTAAAACGTTTGAAACACAATTCGTTCAGAATCAATGCGAAGATGATCGGCGCCGGGAACCCGATCACCAGATCCATCAGATTTAAGACCACCGTATTGCGCAGTGCACGGCGGAAATCATTGCTGCCAAAGGCCTGGATAAAATACTCGAACCCATGATTCCTGGCCCATGGCATTTCCCATACGTTCTGAATGATGCTGTACTTTTTGAATGCGATCTGGATATATACCATCGGTATATACTTGAAAATCAAAAGGTACAGCAGCGGCAGGCTCAAAAGAAGATAAAGCTGCCAGTATCTTTTCAGATACGAACGGGTACTGTCTTTCTTTGCGACGGCCGGTTTACTTGTTTTCACCTTAGTCATTTCTTTAACACCTCCCAAATTCCCATCCTGATCTTATCAGAATATTTTTCTTCCCTTTTCATCCGCAATACCGCTCTTCCGGTAAAAATAGGTGTTGATCTGGTCCCGCCATTCCCTGGCATGCTCTTTTTGATGTCGGAACCGCTCCAGCATTCTCCCGAACGCCTTATCCGGAAGTTTTCCTTCCAGGCCCTCGAAACGCTTCACCATCTCATCTACCAGCTCCACCCCTTCAAAATGAGTATCATAAATATGCTGGATCACCGTCTTACCGCTGTGCAGCTTATGCTCATACGGCATATGATGAAAGAAAAGTAACAGCTCGTCAGGGCAGCTCTCCGGACTGTCATACATGGAAGCATTGGGTTCTTCGTAAAGTCCTGCATATCCCGTTCCGTTATGGCTCCTGTCAACACCGATTCCCGCATGATCGGCCCGGTGATAAGTGCCCCACCTGTCATACTCATAGCCGTCCACATTCGGTCCGTAATGATAAGCAGGATTGACCATCCATCCGATTCCAAGCGGCGCATTATACATCTCGTACGCCTTCCAGGAATTCATCAATATGAACAACAGAACCTCTCGAACTTCCTGATCTTTACCGAAGGTCCTGACGATCCACTCCGTGGCCAGTTCCTCTGCCGTGGCCGAAGGGGTAAACGCCAGTCTGCCAAATCCGTAAAGATTCGCCGCTGCCAGATCATGACCGGTCCAGTTCTCATCATTTCCGGTATTTGCCACCGCCGCCATGCCGCATGTTGTCTGGCCAAAAGTCTTACCCGATACAATGTCCATCACTGTATCATCCGTTTTGGCCGCATAGGTACGGAACGCGAGAACCTCTTTAAACATGGGAATCAGGTAACACACATGCCTCTGCTGTCCTGTATACTCCTGTGCGATCTGTACCTCCAGTATCTGGTTAGAAGCCTTAAGCCCACCAAACAGAGGATGTACCGGTTCCCTGACCTGGAAATCCATCGGCCCGTTCTTGATCTGCAGTATCACATTGTCGCGAAAAGCGCCGTCAAGCTCTATAAAATTGTCATAGCCCGATCTCGCCCGATCGGTTATGTAATCTCTCCAGTCCTGTTTGCAGTTATATACAAAACAGCGCCAGATGATAAGTCCTCCGTAAGGCTCCACCGCCTCGGCCAGCATATTGGCGCCGTCCGCGTGCGTCCTTCCGTAAGTGAACGGCCCGGGACGCCCTTCCGAATCAGCCTTGATCAGAAAACCGCCCAGATCAGGGATCTGCCCGAAAACAAGCTGCATCCGCCTCTTCCACCATTCCCTCACCTCTTCCGACAGAGGATCTGCGCTGTCCAACTGTCCCAGTTCCACAGGAGCGGCATAATTCAGAGACAGGAAGAGCTTGATCCCATAACCGGCAAAAATCTCGGATAATCTGCGCAGCTTATCAAAATACCGGTCCGTGATCAGCCAGGTAGCGGCGTCCTTTACATTCACATTGTTGATCACCGCTCCATTGATTCCCACCGATGCCAGCAGCCTTGCATAAGTAACCGTCCTCTCATCGATCAGGATCTCATCCTTTTCAAAGAAGAAGGAATTCCCCGAATAGCCCCGCTCGATACTTCCGTCCATATTATCCCAGTGATTCAGCATCCGCAGCGGCATCACCGGTTCTTTCCTGACATCCAGCCCCGGAAGCGGATTTTCCATCTGCATCTGGTGTATGAGTTCAAATGCACCGTAAAGCCATCCACGATCCGTGGAAGCCGCAATGACCACGCTTCCTTCCTCTTCAAACACATGATACCCTTCCGGTCCGCATCCTTCGTCCTGCCTGAAGATGATGCTCCCGGCCTGCTGTGTCTCCTGCGAGCCGGGATACAGCATAAGGTCCGTCCCCGTCATCTCACTCCATGCCTTCCGGAGCTCTCTTACCGCATTCCCTGTAATGAAATCATCCTCATCGGCATAGATTCTGCCGATCCCTCTCCACTCACTGTCTTCCCTTATACTCCGATAGGAAAGCCATGCCTGTTCAAATCCCATCCTGCTGCTCCTCCCGCATTGATCCAAACCGCTCTCCGGCCCCGGCTTTTGCATTCCATATGTAATCTCCTGCCGTTTTAACTCCATCCGGAAATTTGTACAATTTCTTTTCAAATCTGTTTAAATTATATTGCACTTTGCCACGTTTTTCTCCCTATATCTTGTTCTTCACTTGTCAAATCGTGCGAAAGTTTCCGTTGTGAGGATTTCAAACAGCGTTTCCCTTTCTGATTTCTGCATTTTCTTCTCCCCCTTTTCATGATTTTCGCACGTTTCTGTCTTTTCTTTTGTAACATTGATGCTTTTTATGAGAAATTTTGTACAGATTTACTATAATGACCTGCTAGCAATATTTGATTTGGCGCTTGCCAAAATGAGAGAATGGAATTACTATTAGAGCAATAGAAGCACTCAATTCCGGAAAGGTAATAAGATATGATCAAGATATTAAATGGAATCCATGAGACAGTTGCTTATGACGCTTTAAGCGGACTGAAACTTTATCACAACCATGAGAAGGAAAACTATCCCGTCCACTGGCATACCGCAGTGGAGATCATCCTGCCCATACGCGGAGAATACACCGTGATCACTGACGGAACCCCGCATACCTTCTATGAAGGTGACATCTGGATTACCCCCCCCGGTACGCTTCACGAGCTGATTGCCCCTCCCGACGGCGAGAGGTTGATCCTTCTGTTTGATTACAGTCTGATCTGCAATGTAAACGCCATGGATACCCTGCTCCACACGCTCCTCCCCTACACGCTGATCTCCCGGAAGGAATACCCGGAGCTCAACAGCCGCCTGCAGTTCTATCTGGATGAAGTGGTCCGGGAATACGACAATCCCAGGCCCTTTACCGAGGCCTGTGTCTACTCCCTGATGATCCGCTTTTTCGTTGCTCTGGGGCGGACCAACTTTAATGCCAACACCAGATTTCCCGGCATCACCCGCAGCAAACAGCATGAATATGTAGAAAAATTCATGCTGGTGTGCAACTATATCACCGATCACTGTACGGAAAATATTACGATAGAGGAACTTGCCGATCTGGCGGGCTTTTCCAAGTTCCACTTTGCCCGCCTGTTCAAGCAGTTTTCCAATATGTCCTGCCATGAATATCTGATGCAGAAACGCATTGCCCACGCGGAGCGCCTCCTGATCGAGCCTCATATCTCCATTACGGAGGTGGCAATGCTCTCCGGATTCAACAGCCTGTCTACTTTCAACAGGATCTTTAAGGCAGCCAAGAACTGCACGCCGTCAGAATATAAGAACTTGAACAGGCTGAAAGAGTAGACAGGCGCATAAAGAAAAGCAAAAACTGCATACTCGAAATTCATTCCGGACTGTCTTACGCAAACTGAAACGCCTGAAAGTCAAAACAGCTCCCCGGCATAAACACAAACGTCACAGTCACTTTGCCCTTCACCGGCAGCAGCGCGAACGTCGAAGCGGCATACTCATCTCCCCCGGGAAACTCTACGATTTGTTTGCTCTCGCTGTTCCCGTCAAAAAACCGGACATGGACAGTGTTGCTCCCTTTCGGCGCCCGTCCCCAGACGGTTAATTTCTCTGTGCCCTTTTCCCCGAAATCCATTTCCGCAAATTCCAGCGACACATTATTGCCGATCTCCTCCACCGCATCCCCGGCGATCCGGAAGCTGTCCCCGTAGATGTGATCCGCACCGGCGGCCGGTAACCGCATCCATGCCTTCTCACAGCGCACGAAAGAAAAGCCCTTGATATGCATCTTCTGCCGCAGAAGAAAACTGATGGTGGTGATTCCTTTCACCCTCCTTTGCAGCCTGAAAGTTTCCTCCTGATAAACGTTCCAGACAGAAGGCTTCTGATAGACCACATCTCCGATCAGTTCACTGTCCGCGTCCCCGGGAATGCCTTCCCAGATCTGAATGGGATATTCGCCGCTGTCCAGTGCAAAGATCGGCATCACGATCTGATCCGAACCGATCCTTCCAAAATCAATTCCGCTGTAGGACACCACCGTTTCCCCGTCCCGCGCGGTTGCAACGCCTCTTTCATTCCCGTTTCCCGCTTCTCCCTTCACGGAAGTGTACTGGCTTCCGGAAATGAAATCGTAAGGGTCAAGCCAGGCTTTGCCCAGTCCGTGGATCTCGAATTCCAGCTGGGAGATCAACCGGATGGCATCCGTACCGCTCTTTGACATGCACCGAAGGCGGAATGCCCCGTCGCCAAGCGCCTCCAGCTGCGCCCGGTTCCCGTCCTGAACCAGCCTGACCAGATTGGAGTCCACTCCATGGTCATCCACCGCCCGGAAAAACAGCTCTCTGTCATCCGCCTCCGGCGGGTCGATCCTCGCCTCCACCGACAGTCTCTTCCGCTCCGGCCCAAACACCCGGTTCTCTTCCGTGAGCAGCGTGATCTTCCGCACCGGGATCTCATCCGCCCTTCCGGTACGGACCGGCAGATCCGCATCACGTCTTATATCGCAGGGCAGCTTTTGTATAGTCGGCGTTCCAGGGTACACCTCCTCACTGCGGCAGAGCAGGGAATCGCAGATAAGCCCCTTCGCGCTGACCTGCACCCGGATTTCTCCCGGCTCCCCCACAGACTGGATCATCGCCAGCAGTTTTCCGCCAAAGAGTCTTCTGCTGTCTGTCTTATAGCTGTCATAGTCGGTGCTGTCGCCATTGTCAAGGCCCACCAGTCTTCCCGCTCCGGCCACCTGTACCCGCACCCGGTCACAGGCATTTTCCACCGGATTTCCCCGCTCATCTACCGTGCCGATCTCCAGGAACAGAAGATCCTTCCCGTCCGCTTTGATCACCGTATTTTCCGGGTAGATCCTGACGGCATGGGAATTGCCGAAGGACCGTCTTGTACTCCCTGCGATCTCACGGCCCGCCTCATCATACGCCACTGCAGTCAGAGCGCCCTCCTCATAGGGCACCTGATAATCCGCCAGAATCGTTCGCCCGCTTCCCGCTGCATGGGAAAGTTTCCGTCTGCCCAGGCTCTTACCGTTCAGAAACAGTTCCACCTCCGGTGCATTGGAACAGACC
>VSOD01000090.1 GCA_009774655.1 Lachnospiraceae bacterium | reverse complement strand
CCGATACTCTCTGAAAAATCTTTAAGAATTTTTTCTCTTGAATTTTCAGGGTTGCATTACTGTTTATTTGTCAAGGTTCAATCTCGTATCTTCGGCCCGACATGATTTATGATCAACCATCACCGCTGTTATTCCCGGCTGCCTGTCCGATACGAACGGAGAAGGAGGGATTTGAACCCTCGCGCCGCTATTAACGACCTGCACCCTTTCCAGGGGTGTCCCTTCAGCCATCTTGGGTACTTCTCCAAAATACAGCTTACAAAAACTGTTTTCTATTCTGTTCAAAATTCATGACTGTCTGTGCAGGATTCATACCTGTCACATATCAGCATCCGCCACCACAAAATCTCTGCCGCAAATCATCACGGGCCAAGAGGTTCGGTTGGAGAGGATCATCAGCGGAGAGGGTGGGATTCGAACCCACGCGCCCTTGCGGACAAACGGTTTTCAAGACCGCCTCGTTATGACCACTTCGATACCTCTCCGGGCGTGTTCTGCGCTTGCCCTCTCGGTCAGCGCGAAGATTATTGTAGCAAAAAAGGTTTTCCATGTCAACCAGTTTTTTGAAATTTTTTCAAATTTTTCCGACAAACTTTTTGCAGGTATTTTATAAGCGTATTTTCATCTATCCCTGTCAATACCTCAGGGCAGAAAAGCCTCCGCAACCGCCAGATCCTCCGGGGTTGTGATCTTGATATTTTCGTAGGACCCCTGCACCAGCCGCACCGGCAGGTCCATCAGCGTCTCAACCACCATGGCATCGTCCGTGATCCTGATCCCCGCTGCCGCCAGTCTGTCTTTCTCCTGCATCAGCTTCTCATAGGCTTCTATGATCAGTGCGCTCTCGAAGACCTGGGGGGTCTGAATCTGCCAGACAAGACTTCTGTCCGGTGTCCTGGCCGCATAGCCTTCTTTGTCCGCGATCTTGATCGTATCCTTCACCGGCATTCCCGTCACGCAGGCACGAAACCGCTCCACCGCCTCATAATCCCTGCGCAGGATCTCTTCTGTCAGAAACGGTCTTGCGCCGTCGTGAATAAAAAGATACCCGTCCCGGTTCGGCATCCGCATATCTCCGGCTTTGATCACTTTCAGCGCCTGATAGACAGAGTCATACCGTTCCCTGCCGCCGGCCACAATCCTGTCTACCTTGCCAAAGGCATATCGTTCCACGATCTCTTCCTGTACACAGGTAATATCCTCCGCTCCCGTGACCAGAATACAGTCGTCTATCACGGCCGAATCCTCCACCGCCCGCAACGCATACCAGATCAGCGGTTTGCCCCGCAGCAGCATATACTGCTTCGCCACGCCGCTCTTCATCCGGCTTCCGCTGCCAGCTGCCAGCACGATCGCGGTACATCTCTTTTTCTCCATGCTCAACATCCTTCCCCTGACGTGCACCTATTTCTCACCCAGTTTCAGATTGGGCACCGCGTTCAGATCATATCCGTGCCGCACGCCTTTTATATATTCGTAATATGCGGCAGCGCCGATCATCGCGGCATTGTCCGTACACAGGCCGGGAGAGGGATGATAGAATGCGATCTTCCGCGCCTCACAGGCCTCCGCCAGCGCACGCCGAAGCGCCGAATTCGACGCCACGCCCCCTGCTATGGCGAACCTGTCCATACCGCACATCTCCATAGCCTGCATGGAATGCTCCACCAGTACATCCACCACCGCCTTCTGAAACGAAGCCGCCACATCCGCCTGACAGACCGGAAACCCTTTCATTTCACAGGAATTCAGATAATTCAGCACTGCCGATTTCAGTCCGCTGAAGCTGAAATCATAGACAGAATCAGCCACCTTTGCCCGTGGGAATTTGATCGCATCCGGATCTCCCTCCCGCGAAACCCTGTCGATTTTGGGCCCGCCGGGATAGCCCAGGCCGATAGCCCTGGCCACTTTATCAAAAGCCTCCCCTGCGGCGTCGTCCCGGGTGCGGCCCAGGATCTCATACTCTCCGTAATCCCTGACTACCACCAGATGGGAATGCCCGCCTGACACGACCAGACAGACAAAAGGCGGTTCCAGGTCTTTATTTTCTATATAATTGGCACTGATATGGCCTTCGATATGATGGACGCCGATCAGCGGGATACCCGATGCAAAGCTGATGGCTTTGGCCGCCGAGACGCCCACCAGCAGCGCACCCACAAGCCCCGGGCCGTAAGTCACCGCAACGGCATCTATTTCCTGCAGCTTCTTCCCCGCTGCCTGCAGCGCTTCAGCGATCACCTGATCGATCCTTTCTATATGCTTCCGCGACGCGATCTCCGGCACCACACCGCCGTATATCGTATGTAAATCTATCTGGGAGGAGATGATATTTGACAAAACCTCCCTGCCGTTTCTGACAACGGCCGCCGCCGTCTCATCACAGGAGCTTTCTATGGCAAGTATCGTCACATCCTCCGTACCACACGGTTCAAGTGTCTGCATGTCCTATTCCTTTCTGTCTGCACTCCTTCACTTCTGCTTATTGTACCGGACAAACAAATGCGGTATCGCGTCACAACCCGCCATACCGCACCACACATCCGCTTCATCCGGCCGGCTCTATTTGTTCACCAGATCCCAGCCCATGATCTTCCAGTGTCCCGCCTCGTCCTTACGCAGGACAAACTGCTCCAAAGACGGCACATTGCCTGCCCCCTGCTTCACATAGAAGTTACAGTACAATCTCGCACAGGACTCCTCGTTTTCCGTAAAAAATTCCACGTCCGTGCTGGGGGAAACTTCATAACCGACTATGGTATATTTGTTTTCCTTCATGCTGGCGATCTCGGAACGAAGATCCTGCATATAATCATCTTCCGATTTGTTGGCGACCAGCGCTTCGTCGTACAATACCTGTATCTGCGTCGCCAGCTTCTCCAGCTCCTCTTCCGAATATTCCTCATTATAAAAACACTTCGTGATCTCGGCAAAATATTTCACCACTTCTTTCGGCGTCGGCGGGTAATTCCGCTCCAGATCCTTCTGCAGAACCTTCTGCACCGCCGTCGATTCCACTGCCTCCTCCCCACTTGTCCGGGACTTGTGACTGAGAAAAAAAGCGAATCCGCCGATGACCACGACGAGAATCACACAGGTAATGATGATGCTGACTATTCCGGAACGTTTCATGTTATCCTCCTTCCTGAGCGCACTCCATGCAGCTGTCCGTCCGCCTACGCTTCTTCAAACATGAGATCTGCGCTTCTGCCGTCTTTGGCAGCCACCGCTGCGGGAAAAATCTTGCGTACATCGCGCATATATTCCTCGGGACGGGTCAGCGACGGGCTGTAATGAGTCAGCCACAGCTCCTTCACCGCCGCTTTCTTCGCAAGCTCGGCGGCCTCGTAGAAGGTCATATGCTTGTATTCCTTCGCCTTCTGCTGCTTCTCCGGCTCTCCGTACATACCCTCACAGATAAAAAGATCTGCTCCCGCAGCGGCGCGCACGATGCTTCCCGTGGGCCTGGTATCCGTGCAGTACGTTACTTTCAGTCCTTTACGCGGCTCCCCCAGCACCATTTCCGGTGTGAAGGTTCCGTCCTCTGTCTCTATTATCTCACCTTTTTGCAGCCGATTCCAGTAGTTTTTCGGAATATTTAACTGCAGCGCCCGGTTCACATCGAATCTGCCGATACGTTCCACTATTATATTATAGCCGTAACAGAGCACATTGTGATTGACCTTATAGGCCTCGATCCGAAAGCCGTCGAAGGCAACGGTCTGCTCCGCCTCCGTCAATTCCAGACAGTTGATTGCAAACGGAAGCTCCGGTGCGATCACACGCAGAGAGTTGACTACCTTAGTCAGCCCCTTCGGTCCTATGAGCAGAAGGGGTTCTGTGCGCTCCGCATTGCCCATCGTGAGCAGCATTCCCGGCAGACCGCTGATATGATCCGCATGATAATGGGTAAAACAGATAATATCAATGGGTTTCGGGCTCCATCCTTTTTCTTTGAGGGCGATCTGGGTGCCTTCGCCGCAGTCGATCAATATGCCTGTCCCGTTGTACCGCGCCATCATCGACGTGAGCCACCGGTAAGGCAGCGGCATCATGCCGCCCGTGCCTAATAAGCAGATATCCAACATGTGTGCTCCTGTTCTGTGAAATCCTCAGAAAATTCAGGAAAATTCAAAAAAGGCGCCCGGTCACAGCAGTTCCTCCCGCTCTCTTGCCTCCACAGGAAGCGCAAATCCGGCGGCAATCTTCTCATAACATTCCTCGCACAGATCGAATGTATGGCTTGTGCCGTCCCTTTTCCCGAAAAACCCAAAATCATGCGTTACATGAACACATTCTTCCTTAAGAATTCCATTTTCTACCAATAATTTTTTACCGCAGCAGTTACAGACTACCTCGGTCAACTGTCTCACTTTCTGTTCTGTATAAACGCGCATGACATACCTCCTATACTGTTACACTTCCGGTACTGACTTTTGTTCCATCTCATTCTACCAGACAAAACGCGTAGCAACAGTGGTAATTGTTCCATGCCGTTCCTATCTCTTCCAGAAGATCAGCGCATCCTCCACCGGTTTCTCATAGAAGCCCGGCCGCACGCCTGCCGACACAAATCCCAGCTTCTCATAGACGTGGATCGCCGCCGCGTTGCTGACCCGTACCTCCAGCGTGTAGGCCGTCAGCCCTTCCCGATCCCCCTCCGCCATCAGGTGGCGCAGCAGGGCCGTTCCGATCCCCCGGTTTCTTGCCTCGGGGGCGATGGCCACATTGGTGATATTTCCTTCTCCCGCGATCATCAACACGCCGCAGCCGCCCAGAAGCCTGCCGTCTTCCTCCGCCACATAGTAGCGGGCATCCTCCTTACTGATCATCTCCAGAAAAGAGTCCGCCGACCAGGGCATCGAGAAGGTCTCCTCCTCCAATCTGCTGATAAAAGGTACATCTTCCGCGGTCATTTTTCTATAAACAACCATATGTGCCCTCCTGTCCTCTTAGAAACCTTACCATCTATCAGGTACGGCTGCTGCCTTCTGCCCTCTCCCGCTCGGCCTGAGACAGCCTTAAGTACTCCGGCACATGCTGTGCCCCGTTCACGGCCCTGCCCTGCGCATAGTAGACCCTGCCCAGTGCCGCGATGCAGGCGGCAGACTGCCTGTTACGGTGAGCCGGTGCAGGCAGCCAGGGAACCTGCAGCACTTCTGCCATTCTCTCCCGAAAAACAGGAATTCCGTCTCCCACAAAGACGACCTTCCTGCCGGTACGGTTGATCTTCTGTGCAATCTCGTCAAAAGCGACGGCGCATTGTTCTTCTACGACACGCATGTCATATGCATTTTGCGCAGTATCTGTGCCTGTTTGAGGAGATTTTACGTCCTCCGGCAAAAGCGAATGTTTACCAAATCGGTCAACAAACTCGTAAAGCCCCGTGTAGACCTGATTTCTCCTTGCATCCATGATCGGACACACAAGCGCATCCGTACCATACATCTGCCAGGCAAGTCCCTCCAGCGTAGGCACCGGGATAATGGGCTTCTCCAAGGCAAAGGCAAGTCCCTTGGCCGTCGCGGAACCGATCCGCAGCCCGGTAAAAGAACCCGGCCCGGCCGCCACCGCAACGGCATCCACCGTGTCCATATCAAGATCCACCATCCGCCTGATCTCCTCCAGCATGGGGAGCAGCGTCTGGGAGTGAGTCTTCTTATATTGTATGGTATATTCCGCGATCAGGTTGTCGTCTTCCACAAGCGCCACGGAAGCCACCAGCCCGGAACTGTCTAATGCCAATATTTTCATATGCTACCCCTCATACCGCAAAACACATCTGTATCCTGTCTCAGTCCTCTGCCCTGCCTCGATCTTCTATCGTGATCCGGCGATAGTCAAAGCCTTTGCTTAAATCCTTCTCGATGGTGATCCGGCGGTGCTCCCGAGGCAGAATCTCTTCGATCAGATCCGCCCACTCGATCAGGCAGACCCCTTCCCCGTAAAAACAGTCTTCATAGCCGACCTCCTCCATCTCCTCCACATCGCCGATGCGGTACACATCGAAATGGTAAAAAGGCAGCCTGCCCTCCTCATAGATCTGTACGATCGTAAAAGTAGGGCTGTTGACCGGCTCTTCAATGTCCAGCCCGGCAGCGACTCCCTGAGTCAATACAGTCTTGCCCACACCCAGATCTCCGATCAGGGTGTAGATCTCTCCTGCTTCTGCCTGCTGCCCGATCTGCCTGCCGAGCGCAAAAGTTTCCCCGGTACTGTATGTCTCTATCGTCTTCATCTATGCCTTACGCTTCCTCATATCTATATTCTATATTCTGTAATCCCTGGCAGCCTGCCCGGTTCCATTCCCGGGTCCGTCCGCTCCCTGTACTCTCATTGCTCTGCCTCTTCGTGATCAGCCTCTGATCCTTACTTTCTTTGGCGGCATATGTGTCGAGATGATCTCGATCACTTTGTACCGGTTCTCCCCCAGATCTTTTTTCGGAAAAATGCAGGCGCTTGTGCGCGTCGTATACACCACGATGCTGTGTGTGGTGGAAACTGCCCTGTACATGTTCTCCCAGCCCATCTTCTCCGTCGTCCCGTCCTGGGAAACCTCGATCCCTTCATCCGACAAGCGGTAGTGCAGTGGTTTCTTAAAGGCCGGCGTATTAAGCGCCTGCTGTTTGGATTTGATAAAAAGAGTCCATGGCAGGTACAAAAGGATCACCGCGCCGATGATCAGACAGATCGGCTGTCTGTTGGAAGCGAATAACATCAGCATCAGCACTCCCACCAGCGATCCCGTCAGACCTGACAGGCTGCTGTAGGTGTGCCGCAGCATGTAATCATATAAAATATTGGAAGTGATTTTTACATCGAATTCTATTTCCATCACTGCACCTCTGCAAGAAAACGGCCTTTCGTCTTTCCTCCATAAGAAAACACCTACGGTGTAGGTGCTTTCTCTACTTATATCTTATTATACAAAATTTCACGCAAAGTGCAAGTAAAAACCGCATTAATTGATACCGCTTATTCCCAGTTTTCCGTCCTGCACCCCGAAGGTAATACTTGGCGCCCCGTCCCCGCTGCAGAGCGTAAAGCCCGCTTTGCTGGGGTTTAAACTGTTTTCATCCGCGCCTGCTATGGATGCCATCATCTCCTCTGTGAAAAGAGCATCCGCCCCCAGTGCGATAAAATCTTCCCTCTTTTCCACTACGATTCCGTCCCCGATCACTCCCACATAGACCGGGAAAGCCGTCAGATCCGCCAGTTTCTCAATATCCTGCTCCGCAACTGCTTCTTTGATCTTTCCGCCAAATTCAGCCGCTGCCGCTGTATCCACCGCAAAATTATCCTCCCACGAACCGCCGGCTGCCGCTTCCTGCTGCGCCCCTTCTGTCGTATCTGCCGCAGGATCCTGATCTGCCGGCTCCGTTGCCGCAGCCGCTTCCTGTTGTGCTGCCTGCTCCTGGGATTGTTCCGTCTCACTCTCCCCGCTCTCCAGAAGCGTACCGGTCTCCGGTGCCACGTTATTGCTCTTTTCTTTCTCCTGTCCGCATCCTGTCAATGACAGTACCATCACCGCTGTCGCCAGCAAAATCCATCTTTTTTTCATAATCTTCTTCCTCTCTTTTCTTTTCCTTATCCCGCTGTTCCTCTCTGCAGTCTCATACGCCGCAGGCATTACCGTTCTTCCAGAGGGATCTCGAATTCCAGCTGGCCGGCCGCCCCCGGTGCGACCTCGTATTTCTCCAGTACGATCACCGGGTTCTGATCCTGATTCAGATAAAATTTCGTATCCTCATCGACCCCCTGCCAGCCCTCCGTCCGGTATTCTATACCGTCCGATGCCCCTCTGCGCCTGATCTGGTCAAGGATGCTCTGCCCGGCAATCTGTGCGTAATCATCCCCCAGAATATCCCGAAGCGTTATCCACTTACCCGTTTCCATGTCCAGATTATAGTACCGCTCCTCGCTGTATGCGCTGGTCCAGCTTTCCGCACCTTTTACCGTCAGGGACAGATACCTGTCGGAATGCGACTTCACTTCATACCATACCTTGATCGTGATCTCATGTGCCGCCCACTCCTCCTCTGTACCGCCGGTATCCAGAAAAATCTGCCTGTACTCTGCTGCTCTTTGTTCGGCCTCCTGCGCATACCGCTCACAGAAACTGTAAATATCTTCATTCACCTCTTTTTCCAAACCCGCAAGCTCTTCGGCAATCACTTCAACACCGGGAATTTCAACGGAAATCTTTAAATCTTCTGTCCATACCTCGTAGGAGCGGAACGTGAGGATTCTCGCCAGTGCGCCGATCACCGGGATGTTGTCTACTTCCCGCGCAAAGGCTTCGCTGGTATTCACGCCTGCCACAAACAGGACTGCCGCGACTGCCGCCGCGACCGCAGTTCTCTTCTTCACGGCAGATTGAGTTGCTGTCCGCGCCGCTTTTCTGCCACAGTTACTCTCCGCCTTTTTTACTTCCAGCATAACCCGTTCTGACAATTCTTCCGGAATCGGGATATCATGATATTGGCGTTTTGCCTCTGTCATACGGTCCACACGTCTTCCTCCTCTCCCACATTGATCTTTAAGACTTTCAGGCTCCGGTACAGTTTCGCCTTCACCGTATTGATGTTCATGTCCAGAATCCGGGCAATCTCATCCAGCGTCAGTTCTTCAAAGAATCTGAGTTTTATGATCTTCTGGGCGGTTTCTTCCATCCTGTCTATCTGCGCATACAGATCGTCATGGATATCAAAGCCTTTTTCTTCATAGGACTGTTCCATCCACGCACTGTCCTGTGTCGGTACCTCCCGCTTCTTCGCATGATAAAGGATGATACTTTCATGGAGTACGATCCTGTAAAACCACGTCTTGAATGCCTCTTCGCTTTTCAGCTCCCCGTAATGCTCCAGTGCCTTACAGACCGCGTTCTGCACCGCGTCCAACGCATCCTCCTGATTCTTCAGATAGCTGAATGCCAGCCGGTAAAACTTATCCTGATTCTCGACGATATAGGCTACCAGCTTTCTGTACAGCTCCTGCTTCAACCCTTCACCTCCGTGTCTTTTCGGTCATTTCCCTCTTCCGTTTTCCTTCCAGAGCGTCTTTTTTCATACGCCCTATACATACAGACAAAGAACCGGGGATAAAAGTTGCAGGATTTTGTAAAAAATGCCATTTTTCTGATCAGGGCGCTTTTGCATTCCATACGCACACGTCTACGATCCATACATCTCCGATATTTCCAGCACTTCTATCCACACCGGCTGCATCCGGACCGACTGTATGATCCGTTTCCTCCGTATAATCTGCATAGTCGAAAGTATACACTCCTCCAGTATTATCCAACAGGATCACGTTATCATATGCCGTAGTAAAAGCCGTCATCTTCTCGCTTTTCTTCCGCTGCGCCCCGTTCGTCAGGTTGTAAAAAAAACCTGCAGCCACAAGCACCAGCAACACAGATACCAGAAAACCGGCCGCAAAACGGAAAACTGTCTTGTATCCTTTCTCTTTTGCCTGGTCTATCTATGGCTGACCGGGCTTTCACTCATTCCCCAAATCAAAAAAGAGTGCCCGTTATAAGCACCCTTTTACTGCGGATAACAGGACTTGAACCTGCACGGTCTCCCACTGGAACCTAAATCCAGCGCGTCTGCCAATTCCGCCATATCCGCATATATTTGTCATACCTGCCATACCCGAATCCCGAATATGGCAGGCACAAAAACCTGTTCCGGTTCTAAGCCAGCTTCTGCAGCCGCTCCGAATGGTCTGCCGCCACCAGCTTAAGCACCCTGACATCCTCAAAGACCGCCTCAATCCTGTCAGTGTAGCAGGCATACCGCCTGTACGTATCCGTATAGCAGGCTTCGATCGTATTAAGCCGCGGCAAAATGATATTCTCCTGACACAATTTGAGATTGTGTACCTCTGTCTGCAGAACCCGGATATCTGCCTGCATGAATCGGATATCAGCCCTCATGTCCTTAACATTCGTTTGCAGGATCTGAATGTCTTCCTTCATACCCTTAACATCTGTTTGCAATACATGAATGTCTTCCTTCATACCCTTAACATCTGTTTGCAATACATGAATGTCTTCCTTCATGCCCTTAACATCTGTTTGCAATACATGAATGTCTTCCTTCATGCCCTTAACATCTGTTTGCAATACATGAATGTCTTCCTTCATGCCCTTAACATCCGTCTGCAGGACCTGGATCTCTTCCTTCATGTCCTCAACATCCGTCTGCAATACACGAATGTCTTCCTTCATGTTCTCGACATCCACCTGCATAATCCGCACGTCTGTCTTCAAGTTCCGGACATCCTCCTTTATTTCCCGGATATCCGTTTTCATTTCCTTCAGTTCGTTCTTGACCGGCTGCAATTCTGATTTCAGCTTTACATCCATCATATCCGAAATCGCAAGCAGCAATTCATGATCAGTCATATGTATCCACCCCTTTGCATATCCAGGCAGTTCCCGCTTCCTGCTGTAATACTACGACCGTATTACCTGTCCATTGTAACATACCTCTCCTGCAAAGTCACTATACATTTTTCACAAAATGGTGCCCAATTATTTATGTAATACCATTCACGCCCATCATTCTGCCACTACTCTTCGCCAATATGCCTGATCACTCCTTTATAGATCTTCACAAGGAAAAGAACCGTGATGAGCATTGATACCAGTTCAGCAATCGGAAATGACCACCATACGTTCTGTACCCTGCCCGTCAGGGACAGCAGATATGCCGCCGGAAGCAGCACCACCAGCTGTCGTGCAATGGAGACCATCATGCTGTAGGTAGCGCTTCCCAGCGCCTGAAAGGCTGTTCCGCATACAATACCAAAACCCGCCAGGACGAAACCGTAACTGATCGTCCGCAGTGCCGGCACCCCTATCTCAAGCATTGCCTCTGATGCATCAAACAACCCCAACAGAAATTCCGGCGCAGCCTGGAAGATGACCAGTCCGGCAAACATGATCGCAACCGCATATTTGATACCGCATTTCAGCGAATCGACAAAACGCTCCCGGCTGCCTGCACCATAGTTGTAGGCCAGGATCGGCACCAGCCCGTTGTTCATACCGAATACCGGCATGAAGATAAAGCTCTGCAGCTTAAAATACACGCCGAACACCGCCGTTGCGGTTGACGAAAAGGAAATCAGGATCAGATTCATGCCGTAAGTCATTACCGAACCGATGGCCTGCATAATGATAGACGGCACACCGATCTTATAGATCAGGCCGATGATCTGCGGATCAGGCCTCATGGTCTCCCTGGTCACCTGTATCTCGTCATTTTTCTTCCAGTTGATCAGAAACGCCAGCAGCCCGGCCGTGATCTGCCCGATCACAGTTGCCACAGCCGCACCGCGCACCCCCATCCCGGGCACGCCAAACAGCCCGAAAATAAAGATCGGATCAAGTATGATATTGATGACTGCGCCGATTCCCTGTGTGATCATGATATAAAACGTCTTTCCTGTAGACTGCAGCAGCCGCTCAAACGTAAACTGTGCAAAGCTACCGAAGGACAGGCAGCATACCAATGAAAGATACTCATATCCGTACTGTAAGATCTGGGCATCTGCCGTCTGGCTCAAATAAAAAGGTTTCGTTGCAAAAAGCCCGAGCAGCAGGAACGCCACATAACTGGCCGCCATCAGGACAATGCCGTTGCCGGCCGTTTTGTTGACCATCTCCTGATTTTTCTCGCCAAGGGCCCTGGAAAGCACCGCATTGATGCCGACGCAGGTGCCCACCCCCACCGCCACCATCAATGTCTGGATCGGAAAAGCAAGCGAGACCGCAGTCAGCGCATTCTCATTGATCCGGGATACAAAGATGCTGTCTACTATATTATAGAGCGCCTGTACCAGCATAGAAGCCATCATAGGCAGCGACATCGTGATCAGCAGTCTGTTGACAGGCATTGTACCCATTTTATTTTCTTTCATCTGTTCCATCTTCTGTCTCCTTCCTGAACTTCCCGACCGCCTAATGCGCAAAAAAATTCAGATTCCACATGAATCTGAATTTCGGCTTCTTTGCATAAACCATCGGGGATTATTTTCATAAACCACTGGGGATATCAAACCGGGGTTCGAATCCCAATATACTTTTTGACTTTCTAAATGAACCACTGGGGATTCGAACCCCAGACAACTTGATTAAAAGTCAAGTGCTCTACCACCTGAGCTAGTGGTCCGTAAACTGGGCTAACTGGATTCGAACCAGCGAATGCAGGAGTCAAAGTCCTGTGCCTTACCGCTTGGCGATAGCCCATTAATTGGTAACAACAGGCTGTGTCACTGCACCCTCCCGTGTAAAGGTGGATAGAGGGACTCGAACCCTCGGCCTCCAGAGCCACAATCTGGCGCGCTAGCCGACTGCGCCATACCCA
>VSOD01000009.1 GCA_009774655.1 Lachnospiraceae bacterium | reverse complement strand
CTCCGACACCTTATTCGGATTGTCGATCACCGAAGTCAAAAGCGCCGCCATGAATTCCACCGGATGATAGTATTTCAGATAAGCCGTCTGATATGCCACCACCGCATAGCAGGCCGCGTGGGATTTGTTAAAAGCATACTTGGCGAAATCCATCATCGTATCGTAGATATGGTCGGCCACCTCGGCGCTGATGCCGTTTGCCACACACCCCGGCACCCCTTCCTCCGGATTGCCGTAGGTGAAGTTTTTGCGTTCCTGCTCCATCACATACTGCTTCTTCTTACTCATGGCACGGCGCACCAGATCGCTGCGTCCCATGGTGTAGCCGCCCAGATCCTGCACGATCTGCATGACCTGCTCCTGATAAACAATACAGCCATACGTGGGGGCCAGAATCGGCTCCAGCTGCGGGCAGTCATAGGTGACGGACTCCGGATTATTCTTGCCCTTGATATATTTCGGGATAAAATCCATAGGGCCCGGCCGGTAAAGGGATATTCCCGCGATCACGTCCTCCAGGCTGCGCGGTTTCAGCTCCTTCATAAAGCTCTTCATCCCGCCGCTTTCCAGCTGGAACACGCCGTCCGTCCTGCCGGTGCCGATGGACGCAAGCACCGCCTGATCGTTATAGTCGATGGCGTCAATGTCGATGAAGACGCCCGTGCTTCTCTCCACCATCTCCACCGCGTTCTGAATCACCGTCAAAGTGCGCAGGCCAAGGAAATCCATCTTGAGCAGACCCAGCTCCTCTATGGTGGTCATCGTAAACTGGGTGGTTATGGAACCGTCGGAGCCCCGCGAAAGGGGTACATACTGGTCCGCCGCATCGGGACAGATCACCACCCCCGCCGCATGCATGGACGTATGTCTTGGCAGCCCCTCCAGCCGTCTGCTCATATCGATCAGCGTATGCACCTGTTCGTCTTCCTGATACAATTTGCGCAGCTCCGGGTTCATCTCCAGCGCCTTTTTGATAGGCACGCCCTGATTCTGTTCGTTGGGGATCATCTTGGCAATGGAATCCACGAAGGAATAAGGCAGATCCATCACGCGCCCCACGTCACGGATCACACCCTTGGCCGCCATCGTACCGAATGTCACGATCTGCACCACCCTGTCCTTACCGTACTTACGGTTGACATGATCGATCACCTCCTGCCGTCTCTCGAAGCAGAAGTCCACGTCGATATCCGGCATCGAGATACGCTCCGGATTTAAGAACCGCTCGAACAGCAGGCTGTATTTGATGGGATCAATGTTCGTGATCTGCAGGCAGTAGGAAACGATACTGCCCGCCGCCGATCCCCGCCCCGGGCCGACCGCAATGCCGTTTTCCCTACAATAATTGATGTAATCCCACACGATCAGGAAATAATCCACGAATCCCATATCCCGGATGATGCCCAGCTCATATTCCAGACGCTTCTGCAGTGTCGCGTCGTCCTGCGGATAGCGCATCGCCATACCGTCCTGACACAGCTTGTTCAGATAACTCCAGGAATCATGCCCTTCCGGCACCTCGTAGTGCGGCACCTTGTATTTGCCGAACTCGATCTCCACACGGCACCGGTCGGCAATGCGCTGGGTATTCTCCACCGCCTCCCAGGCATAGGGAAACAGTCCCTTCATCTCCTCTTCGCTCTTCACATAGTACTGGCCGCCCTCGTAGCGCATCCGATCCTCGTCCGCCAGCTTCCTGCCAGTCTGCAGGCACAGCAGGATATCGTGAGGCTGTGCGTCCTCCGCATAGGTATAATGCACGTCGTTGGTGGCCACCAGCGGGATGTCCAGCTCCTTACTCATTCGCAGCAGCGCCGCATTCACCGTCTGCTGGGTGGGAATCCCGTGATCCTGCAGCTCCAGGAAAAAGTTGCCCCTGCCGAAACAGGCTTCATACCGTTTCGCCACCTTGCCCGCCTCGTCGATCAGCCCTTTCTGAATATAGCGCTGCACCTCCCCCGCCAGACAGGCCGACAGCGCGATGATGCCCTCATGAAATTCCTCCAGCACTTCCATGTCCACACGGGGCCGGTAGTAATACCCTTCCGTGAAACCGCGGCTGACGATCTTCACCAGATTTGCGTAACCTGTATTGTTCTCCGCCAGCAGCACCAGATGATAGTATCTGTCCTCGCCGCCGGTCAGCTCTCTGTCGAACCGGGAACGGGGCGCCACATAGACCTCACAGCCGATGATCGGATTCAAACCCGCTGCCGTCGCTTCTTTATAAAAGTCGATCACGCCGTACATCACGCCGTGGTCCGTGATGGCGGCGCTGTCCATGCCCAGCTCTTTGACGCGCTTGACATATTCTTTGATCTTGTTGGAACCGTCTAACAGACTATATTCCGTGTGGACGTGTAAATGTGCAAATGCCATGTGGGAATCCTCATCTCTTTCTCTTTTTCCGTTTCTTCCATTTTATCACAAACTGGAAGCGGCGCAATGCTCTTCCCGGAAGAATTGCAAAACGCCGCATGTATGACCGCTTTTTGTCCACGATCTTCTTTTTATAGATTTTAGAGTTATTACAGATATTTCTTCAGCGCTTCCGCCTTATCCAGCTTCTCCCAGGGCAGATCCAGATCGTTACGTCCAAAGTGGCCGTAAGCAGCGGTCTGCCTGTAGATCGGACGGCGCAGGTCAAGCATTTTGATGATGCCTGCCGGACGCAGGTCGAAGTTCTCGCGCACGATATCCACCAGCTTCTCGTCGGATACTTTGCCGGTGCCGAAGGTATCTACCATCACGGAAGTGGGCTGTGCCACACCGATGGCATAGGACAACTGGATCTCGCACTTGTCGGCCAGTCCGGCAGCCACGATATTCTTCGCCACATAGCGGGCTGCGTAAGCTGCGGAACGGTCCACCTTCGTGCAGTCCTTACCGGAGAAAGCGCCGCCGCCGTGACGCGCATAACCGCCGTATGTATCTACGATGATCTTGCGGCCTGTCAGACCCGCATCCCCGTGAGGCCCACCGATCACGAAACGGCCTGTAGGGTTGATAAAGAACTTCGTGTCGGCGTCGATCAACTCCTTAGGCAATACCGGATCGAATACATATTTCCTGATGTCCTCGTGGATCTGCTCCTGTGTCACATCCGCATCATGCTGGGTGGACAGAACGACAGCTTCCAGTCTCACCGGCTTGCCCGCCTCGTCATACTCTACGGACACCTGGCTCTTGCCATCGGGTCTTAAATAAGGCAGCGTGCCGTCTTTGCGCACCTTCGTCAGCTGCAACGCCAGCTTGTGTGCCAAAGAGATCGGATAAGGCATATACTCTTCCGTCTCGTTGGTTGCGTAGCCGAACATCATACCCTGATCGCCCGCACCGATCGCCTCGATCTCGGCGTCCGACATCTTGTTCTCTTTTGCCTCCAACGCCTTGTCCACGCCCATGGCGATGTCCGCCGACTGCTCGTCGATCGCTACCAACACCGCACAGGTATTGCCGTCAAAACCGTACTCGGACTTCGTATAGCCGATCTCCTTCACGGTATCACGCACGATCTTCTGCATATCTACGTATGCATTGGTGGTGATCTCGCCTGTCACCAGCACAAACCCCGTACACACTGCCGTCTCGCAGGCTACACGGCTCATGGGATCCTTCTCCATGCAGGCATCCAGGATCGCGTCGGAAATCGCGTCGCAGACTTTGTCGGGATGTCCTTCTGTCACTGACTCTGAGGTAAATAGTCTCTTCTCCATCTTTTCTTCTCCTTTTTGTTTCATACTCTTCTGTTTATGGTCATGATCGCATGAAATGCAAACATTGCAGTGTAAAAAAAATCCGCTTATCGAAATAAGCGGACCTGACACCCAGTAATCAAATCCTCTTATTGTTCGATCTGTCATGATGACAGTGCTTTCGCTCAGGTTGGCACCTTCCTTCTCACAAAGGGGTTGCCGTGGCTTCACAGATCCTATGTATCTCCACCACTCTGAATAAGAGAAACTTCTATATATAGTTGTTAACAACTTCTGTAGATACAATACACCCTGCAGACATTTCTGTCAACAGGAAATATCGGCCATGTTCATCCGACCTTCAGCTTGAACTTCTGCAGATCCCGCTCCGTAGTGACTTTATCAATCTGCGCCCCCAGTCCCTGGAGCTTGAGATGAAAATCTTCATAGCCTCTCTCGATATACTTAATATCGTCTATCGTTGTGATCCCTTCTGCCGAAAGCGCCGCGATCACCAGTGCCGCGCCCGCCCTTAGATCCGGCGCCGTAATGCCTGCGCCTGTATATTTGCCCACGCCGTCTATGATCGCCGTGTTGCTCTCCACCTTGATATTGGCCCCCATGCGGGTAAGCTCGTCCACATATTTGAAACGATTCTCAAAAATGCTCTCCGTCACGATGCTTGTCCCGGCAGACAGGCCCAGTGTGACCGTGATCTGGGGCTGCATATCCGTAGGAAATCCCGGATAAGGCAGCGTCTTAACGTGGGTATGCGCCAGAGGCTTGGCCGCCACCACCCGCACGGCGTCGTCCGATTCCTCCACCTCGCAGCCGATCTCCAAAAGCTTCGCGCTGATGGATTCCAGATGCTTGGGGATCACATTCTTGACCGTCACATCGCCTTTCGTCACCGCAGCCGCAAACATAAAAGTCCCGGCCTCTATCTGATCCGGAATGATGCCGTATTCCGTGCCGTGCAGGCGCGATACGCCCCTGATCTTAACCACATCCGTACCGGCGCCCTTGATGTTCGCGCCCATACTGTTTAAAAAGTTCGCAAGATCCACAACATGAGGCTCCTTCGCCGCATTCTCGATCACGGTCTGGCCTTCCGCCATCACGGCAGCCATCATCACATTCATGGTGGCTCCCACCGATACCACATCCATATAGACGTGATTTCCTCTTAATCTCTCTGTCTCCGTGATGATCAGACCGTGCTCGATCCTCACGTTGGCTCCCAGCGCACGGAATCCCTTGATATGCTGGTCGATCGGCCGCAGTCCGATATTGCAGCCGCCCGGAAGCGCCACCTCCGCCTTCTTATACTTGCCAAGAAGCGCACCCAGCAGATAGTAGGATGCCCTGATCTTCTTGATATAATCGTCTTCGATCACCAGATCGCTGATCTGGGAAGCATTGATCTTAACCGTATGTCTGTCCACTCTCTGGATAATGACGCCGATACTCTCCATCGCCTGCATCAGCACATTGGTATCCCTGACATCCGGTACGTTCTCTACCACAACGGTCTCATCCGTCATAATAGCCGCAGCAAGAACAGCCAGAGCCGCATTCTTGGCACCACCGATCTCCACCTCGCCGACTAACGGATTTCCACCTTTAATCGCATATTGTTCCATAAATAGTCCCCTGTATGATAAACGAAATAAACTCTGAATAATCTAAGCAAAAAATGTATCTCTGTTAAAGCAGTTATGATCTCAAGTTATAGGATAATTCAGGATTCCTGAATTCTTAAATTTTTATAAATAACTTTTACAGCAATTACTTAACAGTATACCATAATCTGCACATTTGTAAATGGGCAGTTTCACTATAAACAGGCACCGTATATCACCGCAGGATGTAGTTAGTGTAAAAACAGACAGCGCAGCCATACCAGTACACTGTACTAATTCAGATACTTGAGGGGATTTACCTGCGAGCCTCCTATCAGCATCTCGAAGTGCACATGAGGCCCCGTACTCACACCCGTGTTACCGCTCAAGGCGATCTTCTGCCCCTGCGCAACCTGCTGTCCCGGAGATACCAGGACTTTACTCAGATGACCGTATCTTGTCTGTCTGCCGTCCGCATGGTTGATGTAAACCACATAACCATATCCGCTTCCCCAGCCGGCCCTTACGACGGTTCCATCCGAAGATGCCATGACGGCCGTACCTACCGGTGTCGCCCAGGCGATACCCCTTGTGATAACTGCTTGCGCCTCTGGTGGGCGCCTTCCTCCTTCCGAAGCCGGAAGACTGCCGTCCGCCCGACAGCGGCTTGATATAAGTCGGCGGAATCTTCGTGCCGCGTTCTACGATCTTCGGCACTGCCTCGTAAGTGATCTCCTCTTTCAGTATCTCTCTGGCGGTCTCTTCATTGTTCCGATAGGAAACGTTGGCCACCACGATGCGGTGTCCCGCAGAAGGCTCCTGCAGCGTCTTCATCTCCGTGGTATACCAGTTATCATTATCTACATAAACGATCTCCGCTTCATAATCTTCCTCGTAATACACCTCTTCCACACGCTCTACTGACAGCTCCGGCTCCGGAACCGTGACAATCAGCTCGTCCCCTGCACGGATCATGGAATTCTCATTCTCGATCGTCTCATTCATGGCGATCAGATCCGCCAGCGGGATCTCATTCTTCTCCGCGATCTGGGACAGGGTGTCTCCCGATACCACCTCATAGATCTGCTCCTTCTCCTGATCCTTCGTCACCTCCTCGATGGCGGTATCCAGAGAAGTCAGCTCATAATCCTGAAGGTAAGACTCCACCACCTCCACCGTATCGCCGAACTGCAGCGACATAAGGCCCAGTTCATAGTCGGAAAAGTCCTTCTCTATATCCGGCTCGATCTCCGCAAACATCTCGTCAAAAGCAGCGTCGATCCCCGAACTGGTCATGACCTCCTCCGCAGCCTGCTCTTCTTCCTTCTGTTCGGCGGCCGAATAAATCTGCGTCGTCAGCACATTCAGTTCCCGGTTGCCGTCCAGCACAAGATCCACGTAATACTCTTTCTCATGATCATACCGGTTGATAGAAGCCTGCAGCAGCGCAAGCACTTCCTGTGTACTGGCAAGATTCACCGTATATTCGTTGATCTTGACCGTATAGGAACGGTTCAGTGTCTCCTTGACACTGTTTCTGAGTACGCCTGCCATACTGACGGTCAAATCCGCAGGGTCGTCCACTTTCCCCCAGAGCACCTCGCTTCCCTCATAGCGCAGCTCACTGTCCGCCAACACCAGCTCGTCACTGGTTCCCGCCAGCTTCCTGCGGGCGTCGATCAGGCAGCTCTCCACCTGCTCCAGGTTCCCCACGGTACCTACCTGTGTATCATTCAGATATACCGTGAAAATATTGTCCCCCGTACTTTCCAGCTTCTGCCAGGTCGGGAAAAAAAGTATACCGGCAAACACTGCAAGTGCCGCAACCTTAATATATGCAATTTTCATTTTTTTATAATGTCTGCTGATTTTTTTCATCATAATTATTTATCTGTCGTCTGACGCGTCTTTAACGTCATTTATCCTTCATATTCTGTAACAAAAATGTAACATTTTATATTCTAGCAGTATTTCCCCAAAATGTAAAGTATTATGCATAATTGTACAATTTTACAATAAAGTCCGGCCCGCGGGTTCTCTGCCACGAAATCTGCCCATTCCAAACGGTTTCTTTTCACAAACACCGTACAAACGTTCGTTTTGTAGAGACATGCAGGAATTTCTGTGGTAAAATAAGAATACAGCAAAGTAATCGACTCACCTTTTTTTTGCAAAGCAGGAAACCGACATGGAAAGAATCATTTTTCATATAGACGTCAACTCCGCCTATTTAAGCTGGAGCGCACTGGAGAAACTGCATAACGGATCCGATGTGGATCTGCGCACGATCCCGGCCATCATCGGCGGAGATATGGCCAAACGGCACGGCGTTGTACTGGCGAAGTCCATTCCGGCCAGGGCTTACGGCGTCGTGACCGGAGAACCCATCGTCAATGCACTGCGCAAATGCCCCGGGCTGATGCTGGAGCCGCCGGATCATAAGCTGTACAGCCGCCGGAGCCGGGAACTTATGACACTTCTGTCTGATTTCAGCCCGGATCTCGAGCAGGTCAGTGTGGACGAGTGTTATATGGATTATACGCCGATCCGCAGACAGTATTCTTCCCCGGAAGAGGCCGCTCACATGATCAAGGACCGGGTCAGGCAGGAACTGGGCTTCACCGTGAATGTGGGCATATCCGACCGCAAGGTGCTGGCAAAGATGGCCTCCGATTTCAGGAAGCCGGATCTGGTGCACACACTCTATGCCAGCGAGATCCGGCATAAGCTGTGGCCTCTGCCGGTGTCCTCGCTCTTTATGTGCGGCCATTCCAGCGTGGAGACGCTGCGCAAACTGGAGATCCTGACGATCGGCGACCTGGCCTGCGCAGACCGCAGCGTGATCTCGGCCCATCTAAAGAGCCACGGCGTACTGCTCTGGGAATATGCCAACGGCATTGACGACTCCGGGGTCGTGGTCGAACAGGCGGAGGCCAAAGGGATCGGCAACTCCACCACCTTAAGCCAGGACGCAGCAGACAGGGAGACCGCCCACCGGGTGCTCCTCTCTCTGGCCGAATCCGTGGCCGGACGGCTGCGCAGATCCGGGCAGTCCGCTTCCATGGTCAGCACAGAGATCAAATACAACACCTTTAAGAAGGTTTCCCACCAGACCACGCTGCTTTCGCCCACCAGCCAGACGGATATCATCTACCAGACCGCATGCTGCCTTTTTGACGAGATCTGGGACGGCACACCGATACGCCTGCTGGGCATCCGTTCCTCGAAGCTGACCGCTGAGGGCGAACCCGTGCAGCTTTCCCTGTTTGACCTGCCCGTCCCCGCGCAGAACGGACCGGCAGAGGCCAGTCTGTATGCCGGCCGGCCCGCCTCACGCAGAAAAGAACAGCTCGACCAGGCGCTGGACGCCATCCGCAGCCGTTACGGCGCAGACGCCGTTGTCCGCGGCAGCCTGCTCTCCGGCCGGTCCGCCCCTGCGCAGAAAGCAAAAAAAGAACAGCCGGAAGGAGACGGCTGAATCCAGACTGCCCGTCTGGTCATCGTTTCCCGGCTGTTTTTCTGCGCCTGTCTGTATATTTGTGATCGTTGTTCTTCGTGTGCTTCGGTTTCTTCCGCACGCTGTAGCCGAAAGTACCCAGTTCCCTTCCGATACCCAGATACCGTCCGTGGGAATAGACCAGGGGCCTGGCGGCGTTCAGGCGAAAGCTGCCGTTTTCGTCCATATAGGTTTCGTCCACATGCACCGCCAACACTTCTGCCAGAAACATGTGGTGGGTGCCCAGTTCCAGCTTTCTGGTCACGCGGCACTCCAGATTGACGGGACTCTCCGCCACCATGGGCGCCTGCACATGCTCTCCCTTAAGCGGCGTCAGCTTCATCGCACTCCATTTATCCACATCCCTTCCGCTTTTGACCCCGCAGTAGTCTGTAGCGCAGGCCAGCGCCTCCGTGGTCAGATTCACGACAAACTCCCCCGTCTCCTCTATCATATGATAGGAATACCGCTCCGGCCTGACCGAGATCGAAACCATGGGCGGATCCGAACAGACCGTACCCGTCCATGCCACGGTAAAGAGATTGGCATTCCCCTGCCTGTCCGCCACGCTGACCAGAACCGCCGGCAGGGGATAGAGCATATTGCCCGGTTTCCATACCTGTCTGCCCATAACTGCCTCCGATATTTATGCATATTTTATTCATTCGCATTCCTGTTACGCTCTCCTGCGCCAGCCGGACACATCAGAAGAATTTGAAATTCATCATGGATAATACCTGCAGCACAATATTCGCGGCCACACCGATCAGGATCAGAACGGAGATTGGTATAAGCGCCTTATGGCCGTTCCCGGACGGCTGGCTGCTCTTCAACTCTTCCGTCTGCTTCTTCAGCTCTTCCACAAGCGCCGCCTGCACATTTCGGTACACTTTGACATTCTCCTTGTGCATGAAATCCTCGGACTGCCGGAACTTCTCTTCCAGAAGGTTCTTGATCTCCGTCAGCGTCTCCTGTTCCTGCTCCGTCTGACTGCTGTCCGCCTGCAGGGCATCCAGTTTCTCGATACAGGTTTCCAGTGCCTTTCGCATCTCCGCCACATTCTCGACCGTCTTCAGATTCACCTTCCGTATTTCCTGCATCAAACCGTCATTGGCCTGCATCTGGTTCTGGAGCTGTTCCATCTTCGCGGCCTCGGCCGTCATATTCGCTTTGATCATCTCCTGCGCATTTTTCTTCTGCGCCAGTTTATCTATAAAAGTATCCATCCTTTTTCCTCCGACTGTCATCCTTGTCCTCTCATCCCTGTCAACTGTTTCCCGCCGCCGGCGGTTGAATGTATTTTAACATCTTTCCACACTTCTGACAACAGAACCTTTTTTGCATAATAATTCACTTTTTATGCATTTCGTACAATCTTTGGATTATTTCCAGTCTTTCTTTGTAAATATTAACGATAGCTTCACATGCCGTTCACAGTTTATTCATAATTTCATCGTATACTTTATTCATAGTAACAAGCAAGCATGTACTACCTGACAATACGCAGATAGATAAATTTTTTTCATAATAGCCCAGGCGCCGTAAGGTGTCTGGGCACTCCTCATTTTATGCGGGAAACTTAGTTAATAACATTACGCCACATACAAATACATGAACACAAAATGACAAATGCTCCCTCCCATCACAAACAGATGGAAGATCTCATGGGAACCAAAATATTTATGTCTGGCATTGAAGATCGGCAGTTTCAGTGCGTAGATGACGCCTCCTGCCGTATAGACGATCCCGCCTGCCAGCAGCCAGAGAAAAGCGCTGTGCGGCAGCGTATTCCACAGCGTCCCGAAAACCGCCAGGCACACCCAGCCCATGGCGATATAGACCAGGGATGAAAACCATTTCGGACAGGTGATCCAGCATGCCTTGACCACCATACCGACAACGGCGATCCCCCATACCACCGCCAGCAGCGTATATCCCATTCTGCCGCCCAGAACCACCAGGCAGACCGGCGTATAAGAGCCGGCGATCAGCACGAAGATCATCATATGATCCAGCTTGCGGAACACTTTCAGAATATTCTCCTTGACCGTGACACTGTGATAGACTGCGCTGGCGCCGTAGAGAGCCACCATACTGCCGATAAATACCGTCATGGCGACAAGCGCCGTCATATCCGCATCAAGCGCCGCCTTTACCAGCAGCGGCGCGGCCGCCACAATAGCCATCATCATCCCGATAAAATGTGTGATCGCACTTCCGGGTTCCCGAATTGTAATTTGCATAGATAACTCCCTTCTTTCCGCCAAATACGACGGAGCAGTAAAATTCATATTGCAGGCTTTATTACATAGCATTCATATTTCATTATGTAGTTTTTAATACTACATATAAGATATAACAATACTACTACGTATCATATGCCACGTCAATAGATTTATGCATTACAATTTGAGATTTTTATGCCGCCTCTCATACTAGTCTTCTTCTATGACATGAATTTCCAGATAATCAAAATCAATGGTCTCGATAAAATTATCCTGCGTGAATCTGGTTTTATCATGTCGCTTGAAATCCCGGATCGTAGCATCAAGCCAGATCGGCTTTCCAAGATCGAACCGGTAGCATACTTCATCCAGCGCGCGGAACACCTTGTGCGTCCGCGTATCCTCCCCGGGATCTTCGATGACGGTATCTCTGATCAGATGATTATTTTCAAATACTTTTGCCCACAAACGGAACATGGCCGCACTCCTTTTTTGTATCCTGTTGCCTGCTATACTTTACTATACAAATCCCCTGTCGAAATGTAAACACTTTTCCCTTTTTCTTTCCCTGCCAAAATGATACACTGTAACTGTAATACCGGAAATCACAGGGAGAAATGTTGACATGTACAATACCGAGACTACGCATAAAGAGTATAAAAATAAAGATTTCCACAAAAGAAATCCGGAAAAATCCGCAAAAGCAGTCATATCTCTGGCACTGTCCGTCATAAATATAAATTTGGCGGCATCTTTGGCGCTGTGGACGAAGTCATGCGGACGGCTGCCGCTGGTGCTGTTTTATGGCGCCGGCACCGTCGTATGCTTCCTGCTGCTGTGGCATTATCTGCAGATTGCGGAGCGGCGGCTTAAGGTGCATTCCCTGTTATGGGGCATTCCCGTCGCGACGGCCCATGTACTGGGCTGCCTGCTGCGGCGGGACGGCACGGCGCTTCACAGTCTGTCACGGCTGCCCTGGCTGCTCATGCAGATCCTGTGTCTGGCGGTGCTGGCAGCCTCCTGCATCGCGCCCTGTCTGATCTTTTGCCAAAATGCAGGTAGAAAGCAGCGGACGAACCGGCAGACTTCCGAAGATCACCGGCCGCAGCCGGACCGACAGCCGCGCACCGGCCGTCCTGCATGGCAGATCTGGCTTTGCTCCACCGTCCTGATCCTGCTTGGCTGGATACCGGTCTTTCTGGCCTACTATCCTTCGGTGTTTGCCTATGACGCGGAAGGGCAGCTGTACCAGGTACTGGCTCATGATTACAGCACACATCATCCGCTGCTGCATACACTGTTCCTGGGAGCTTTTTTCCGGCTGGGCGGCAGTCTGCCCGGCTCCTATCCGGCGGGCATGGCAATCCACTCCGTTGTGCAGATGCTCCTGATGGCGGCCGCCTTCGGCTATACGCTTGCGTGGCTGGCAAAAAGAAATGTGCCCTTTGCCCTGCGAACCGGCCTTTTGCTGTTCTACGCCCTGTTCCCGACCAACTCGGTGCTGGCGCTGAGCACCACAAAGGATGTTCTGTTCTCCGCGCTTGTTCTGCTCGCCACTCTCTCAGTCTGCGAGATGGCAGACGGCACAAAAGACAGCTTTCAGCGCCGGGACTGGATCCGCTATGTCCTTTTTACCACGGGTATGCTGCTGTTTCGCAATAACGCCCTCTACGCACTGCTGCTCTCCCTTCCCGTCCTGTGCTTTCTGCTGCGTGCAAAAAAGAAGTCGGGACTTGTATCGTGGCGCAGCTGTCTGGCGTTTACCGTCCTGGCGCTTGTTTTGTCCGTAGCCGGTAATCTTGCACTGAAAACTACTCTGGGCGCCCAAAACGGCAGTCCCAGAGAAATGCTGAGCATACCCTTACAGCAGATGGCCCGCACAAGAGTAAAAGCGGAAGAGTCGCTCCCGCCCGAAATGCGGCAGACGCTGGATCAATATATCCCTTCCGAATGGGTTTTTGCGGCCTACAATCCTTATCTGGCCGACCCGGTAAAAAACAGAGCGGTAATCCACGACGATCCCGCCGGCCTGATCAAAACATGGATCCGGCTGGGACTGGAACATCCGCAGATCTATATCGATGCTTTTCTGGACACCTCGGCCGGCTACTGGTTCCTGGAAGACCGAAGCCATGCACAGATCTATGGTCTCGGCTCGGAAAGCGGCTTCGGCTATCTGTCCACCGATACCAGAACGATGCCCGCCGGCTGCGAGATCCCACAGCAAAGCCTTCTGCCCGGACTGCGGGCCGTGATGGAGCAGATCGTATCGGACAACAGCTATCAGAACATACCCATTCTGCGCCTTCTCTTCGCACCCGCTTTTTACTGGTGGCTTCTGTGTCTGTATATGGCCGCAGTGATCTACAAAAGACAGTATACGCTCCTGCTGCCGGCAGTTTTTTTGGTGTGCTACTATCTGACGCTGCTTCTGTCCCCGGCGGTGCTGGTCCGCTATATGTACCCATTTGTGGTGACGGCTCCTGTGCTGTTCTGCTGTCTCTTTCGCAGACCCCGCACAGGCGGCAGCATCCATGAAAAAGTGTGAACGCCACGGCACAAAATATACAATAAAAATTAAATATTTATGAAGTTTTTGTGTAAAATATACGTTTTCTACAGGATATATGGTATACTTTATTCTAGATAACGACATTAGAAATTTCGCTTTCGACTATGCATACACCGCCCTATACGGCTTTGTTTTGACAAGCGTCGGAAGCAGAGATTTATTATGCCGTTTATTGCAATCCGTATTGCCTGGCGGCACGATCATCAACAGCCGCCGGTACATATGAGGCTGCATCATCAATATTGTAAAGGCAGGTGGTCGCGGCACAGTCCGGGACCCGGGGTAAAATAATGGAAGTAAGAATAGACCGAGACGGCGACATAGACAGCTGGAAAGAAGTGACACTGATCTATAATTCCGCGCTGAAACAGATCTCCACGAAGCTGGAGATCCTGAATGACGAATTTCAGCATGTACACAGATACAACCCGATCGAACACATCAAATCACGTATCAAGACACCGGAGAGCATCGTCAAGAAACTGAAGAAGCATGGTTATGAATCAACCATCAACAATATGATCCGCTATGTCAACGATATAGCAGGCATCCGCGTTATCTGTTCCTTTTCATCGGATATCTACCAGATCGCGGAGATGATCAGCAACCAGAGTGATATCAAGGTCATCTCCGTTAAGGACTACATCGTCAATCCGAAGGCCAGCGGCTACAAGAGTTACCACATGCTGGTGACAGTGCCCGTATATCTGTCGGACCGCATTGCGGACACCAAGGTCGAGATCCAGATCAGGACTGTAGCCATGGATTTCTGGGCCAGCCTGGAGCACAAGATCCACTACAAATTCGAAGGCAATGCGCCGGAGCATATCAAAGATGAGCTTGTGGAATGTGCGCAGATGGTATCGGATCTGGATGCCAGAATGCTGGCGCTCAATGATGAGATACAGCATATCGGACAGCAGCAGCTGGCATGATGCCGGCGCTCAAAAGCACTCAAAAAAGGATGCAGCGTGAAAAGCATTTCAACCTTTCACGCTGCACCCTTTCTTTATTTTATGCAGGAATCCGTCCCCTTCTTTCGCTCTCTGTCATGAATCCGCCGGTGGTCATCAGTCCTCATAACCGTTCGGATTATTGCTCTGCCATCTCCAGGAATCGGCACACATCTCCCGGATGCCGTACTGTGCTTCCCAGCCAAGCTCTTTCTTCGCCTTATCCGCATTGGAATAGCAGGTCGCGATATCGCCTTCACGTCTCGGTTTGATCACATAAGGAACCTTCACGCCGTTGGCTTCCTCAAAATTCTTCACCATATCCAGCACGCTGTAGCCTGTGCCTGTGCCGAGGTTATAGATGCAGAGTCCCGCTTTCTCCTCGATCTTCTTAAGCGCCTTCACATGGCCGAGCGCCAGATCTACTACATGGATATAATCGCGGACGCCCGTGCCGTCATGGGTGTCATAGTCATTACCGAACACACCAAGCTCTTTCAGCTTGCCCACTGCCACCTGTGTGATGTAAGGCATCAGGTTGTTCGGAATGCCGTTCGGATTCTCACCGATCGTACCGCTCTTGTGCGCGCCAATAGGGTTAAAGTACCGAAGCAGGATCACATTCCATTCCGGATCAGCCTTCTGCATGTCGGAAAGCACCTGCTCCAGCATGGATTTCGTCCAGCCGTAAGGATTCGTACACTGGCCCTTCGGGCACTCTTCCGTGATCGGAATGATGGCCGGATCGCCGTACACGGTCGCCGAGGATGAGAAGATGATATTCTTCACGCCGTTCTTACGCATCACGTCCACCAGCGTCAACGTACCTGCGATATTGTTCTCATAATATTCCCAGGGTTTCTGTACGGATTCGCCTACCGCCTTCAAGCCTGCGAAATGAATACAGGAATCAATTTTCTCCTGTGCAAAAATCTTCTCAAGCGCTTCCCTGTCCAGAATGTCCGCCTTGTAAAATTTCACCGGCTTCCCTGTGATCTTCTCCACCCGCTCAAGAGATTTCTCACTGGAGTTGGACAGATTGTCCACGACTACCACTTCATACCCTGCGTTTTGTAACTCAACTACTGTGTGGGAACCGATATAACCGGCACCGCCTGTTACCAAAATTGCCATTTAATGTACCCGCCCTTTCTTTTCGTGCCGCCTTGTGAAAATGTTAAATTTCAAGGCATTGTCTGTTCCTTATTCTACTGATAGTGTACACTTAAAAGTTTGGTTTATTCAATAGGAGAATGTTATTCAAACCTGTCAAAATGTTTACAGCTCGATTCCGTTCTCCTGACACAGCACTCTTGCGCTCTCCACGGAGTCAATCCCTGTCTCATTCTTGATCGGCGCAAACTCACGATTTCTGACTACCTCATAAGGCAGGCAGGAATCCATCTCATGCACAAGGTCAAGCGCCAGCTGCTCGAATTTATAGCCGTTGGGCTCTTCCGGCTTCACCGGACGGCCCTGCTCATCCAGATGGGGGATCTTTTTCTCCACGATATGCAAAGGCAGCCTTCCCGCCGCGATCTCCCACAGATCCTTTTGTCTGAACAGATAATTCAGGATCACGCCATAATCATAAGCCGGTTCACCCTGCTCATCGACAGCGTCCATCAGCTCCTGCGTCATATCATAATATTCCACAATGGAGGGCCTGCCGTCTTCTAAGCAGATCGCCCCTACCCGCTCATCGGGAGCGTTCTTTTTCACCACTTTTGCCCCCGAAGCGCTGCCCGTGGCAATTGTCGCGCCTACGAAACAGGGATCGGCAATACGCTGCAGCACGTTGTCCACCGCGAACACATTCAGCCATTCGACGCCCGCTTCCTTCACCTTGTCTGCCACACCCCATTTGATCATGGACAGAAACCACCCGGCGTTGCCGTTGGGAGACGTGGACATCTTATACTTCTCTTCCATATATACTCTGCCGTTATAATCGGAAGCAGGCGCCATATCCTGCATGAAAAAGGTCACATACTCAGGATTGTAACCGAAATACTCTTTTTCTTTAAAAAAGGCCTGCGTCACCTCATGGTTCTTGTCACTGGTCATCACATAGAGCGGGATCCACGCCCCGGCCTGGTGTACCACATCCAGCAGATTCTCCACCTGCCGCTGGAAAATATAGACCTCTTTCGTCAACCCGATGTTATAAGTTCCCTTGGGGACATCAGCACCCAGTCTGGTGCCCATGCCGCCCGCCAGCATGACCGCCCCCACCCTGCCGGCACGGATGGCATCCAGTCCGGTCCTCACGAACTCCTCCCGCCGCTCTTCGATCCGGGACAGCTTCATCACCTCGATCGGTGTAATCTCTCCCCGCGGATTCAGTTCCTCCTTATGACGACACTGCTCCAGCACCGACAGATCCGTATCCATGATCTGCGCAAGCAGCGCCTCCTTCTGAGCGTCGCTCAATTCCTCGTAATACTGTAAGACATGCAGCTGTCCATACTTCTTCAGTTTGTCGTATGCCTCCTGATATCCCATGTTCTTCTCCCTTTTTACAGTTTTCTTGTTACCCTGCCGTTGACCGGTTCACGTTCTTTTCTTTTCCTGTTTCTTTCGTAAAATATTGTTCCGCATAACAGTTTTCTATATTCTACCATGAAGCACATTTTGTCTCAATCCATAAATACTGTATTTTTACCCGATCCGCAGCATTCCTTCCGCTTTCTTCCGCACAAAGAAATACGCCGGAAGCAGAAACAGATCCGCAAAAATCCACGCCAGCGGGTTCGCAAAGCACACCGCGGTAAATCCAAACAGCGGTACCAGCACGAAACCGGCCAGCCCCCGCGCCAGCATCTCAAAAGCCCCGGCGAACACGGCCAGCCTGCTGAATCCCATGCCCTGTATCAGAAAGCGGACAATATTCACCATTGCCAGCGGAAAATAGAATATCACATTTCTGCGGATGTAATAGCATGCATCCTCCAGGATCGCCCCTTCTCCTGCCTCCAAAAACAAAAGCAGAAGCTGTCTTCCCGCCACGAAGACCACCGCAATGGCAATAAAAGAATAGAGCAGACCGAGTATCGTGCAGGATTTCAGGCCTTTTCCCACACGTTCCAGATTCCCCGCTCCCATATTCTGTCCTCCGTAAGTCGCCATTGTAGACCCCATGGCATCAATGGGACAGGCCATCAGCATACTCAGCTTGCTGCCCGCCGTCACCGCCGCCACGGCATCGGAACCGATCCCGTTGACGGCGCTCTGCAGTACCACGCTGCCGATCGCCGTGATCGAATACTGCAGCCCCATGGGAATTCCCATATTGCACAGCTTAAGCGCATAGCCCCTGTTCCATCGCCAGTCGTTCTTTGCCAGCTTCAGGATGGCGTACTTTTTCTTCATATAAATAAGGCAGCATATACCGGCCACAGCCTGCGACACCACCGTGGCCGCTGCCGCTCCCGAAACACCCATATGTAATACGATGATGCACAGCAGATCCAGAAAAATATTCAGCACCGCCGACAACACCAGAAAGATAACCGGCGTCCTGCTGTCCCCCAGAGAGCGGATGATAGCCGCCGTCATATTGTACAGATACGTGACCGGGATTCCGGCAAAAATAATGATAATGTAGGCGTAAGAGCCATCGATGATATTCTCCGGTGTCCGCATAAGCTGCAAAATCGGCCGGCAAAGCAGCACCACCACGATCGTCATCGCTACCGCGAAGGCCACCGACAGGCGCACGCAGTTCCCCACAAATATGCGCAGATCATTCTCATGCCCCGCACCGAATTCCTGCGCGATCGGGATCGCAAACCCGTTGCACACGCCCATACAGAATCCGATGATCAGGAAATTCACAGAACCGGTCGCCCCCACTGCCGCCAGCGCATCCACACCCAGATAATGCCCTACGATGATGGTATCCACCATACTGTAGAGCTGTTGAAAAAGCAGGCCGAACAGAAGCGGCACCGCAAAGCCGAGGATCAGCCGCATAGGGCTGCCTTTTGTCATATCCTTTTCCATAATGAAAACCATGCTCCCTTCTCGATGTGCAGATCAGTGCCTTCAAACACAACTCTGCCATCGGAAACTTTATCGGCCAGTCAAAAAAGCCGGCCGCTCTAAATACATTCAAAACACCAACAACATAGCACATTCACTGCGAAACTGCAATCATTATTTTCCCACTGTTACACAGCACCTTTTTTATGCAGACGATAAAAGACACCCCGGTGCAAAAACAGTAACATCCGGGGTGTCCTTTTCTATGGTAAAGCAATAAGGAAGAACTATATTTGACAGGCAGATTTTATCTGGCAAGGCGTATTACATTCCAGCTCTTCTTTCCGAAAACGGTGTGCAGCACGCCGTCTTCCACTCTGGCGTTGCCGCCTGCCTTCGGAACGACACGCTCAGGATCCGCCTCCGTATTCACCGCTTTCAGGTCTTCGTTGTGCATCACGATGTGCTCCTGTACCCGATAGCCCGCATACTGCCTGAGGTCCAGCGTCACTTCCATGTCCTCTTCCAGATCCTTATTGACTGCAAAAACTACCACTTCTTCTTTTTCGCCGTTGTCTACGACCACACAATCCAGATACGGCGCCTCACCGTGCTTCTTCGCCTCATAGACGGGAGACTTCACGATGGTGTTCAAAACCGTGCCCTGTCCCAGCGTCGCCGCATGCATATAAGGATAAAAGATGGTCTGTCTCCATGCTCCGGTATCGGAGGTCATGATCGGCGCGATTACATTGACAAGCTGCGCAAGACAGCCGATCTTCACACGGTCCGCATGTCTGAGCATGGTGATCAGCATACTGCCCACCAGAAGCGCATCTTCGAAATTATAGACATCTTCCAGCTGGTGCGGCTTCTGGATCCATTTCTCCAGCCTCTTATCCGCCTCATTGGAATGATACCATACATTCCACTCGTCCAATGAGATATTGATATTCCTGCTGCCGTGGTGCTTGCCTTTTACAAAATCACAGATGGATACCACCGTAGTGATAAAACGGTCCAGATCTACGCTGCTTGCCAGGAAACTGGCGGAATCGTTGTCCGCATTGCCGTAATACTGGTGCATGGAAACATAGTCCACCGTGTCGTAACACTCGTCGAGCACCTTCGCTTCCCAGTCGCCGAAAGTCGGCATATGGGAGTTGGAACTGCCGCATGCCACCAGCTCGATGGAAGGATCCAGAATCTTCATGGCCTTGCCGGTCTCATTGGCCAGCCTTGCGTATTCTTCCGCCGTCTTATGGCCGATCTGCCAGGGGCCGTCCATCTCGTTGCCCAGACACCAGGTCTTGATATTGTGCGGCGCCTCATACCCGTGAGACTTGCGCAGCTCGCTCATCTGCGTGCCGCCCTTGAAGTTACAGTATTCCAACAACTCCTTCGACTCCTGAATGCCTCTGGTGCCCAGATTGACCGCCATCATAACGTCCGTGCCGGCCTTCTTCGCCCAGTCGGCAAACTCATTGAGTCCGAACTGATTCGTCTCCACAACCTCCCAGGCAAGATCCACCTGGCTGGGGCGCTTCTCCTTCGGTCCCACGCCGTCTTCCCACTTGTAACCGGATACGAAGTTGCCGCCCGGATAACGCACGATGGGCACACCGCACTCCTTTACCAGCGCCAGCGTATCCTTGCGGAATCCCTGCTCGTCCGCAAAAGGACTCTCCGGCTGATAGATGCCCTCATACACCGCTCTGCCCAGATGCTCGATAAAAGAGCCGTAGATCCTCTTATCAATGCCGCCCACGATATATTCTTTGTCGATGATCACTTGTGCTTTCTTCATTTTTTCCTCCATTCCGAAGCGCTTTGCACTGAAGACGCGGGCAGAATTTCAAATTCTGCTCTGCTCTTCTTTATTTCCGCAGATCCCGGTTTCAAACCGCTGCCGCTTATGCCGCAGACAGCCAAACAGGCTTTTATGCCGTTCCTGCGGTATCCGCTGTAACAATAACCTCATTCTATCAAAAACAGCGAAAATTGCCATATCTTTTCTTCCGCTCTATTTGACTTTTTTTCCGATTTTAGATACCATAAATGTAACACTGCAAGGTACGTTGATCCCGGACGTTCCGTTCTCTGCGTCACCTGGCTCATCGCACGTGCAAACCACCGCCAGAAAGGAAGCCCCGCCATGTTCTATCCCGGCTACTGCGACTACAACCGTTCCAATCCTGACTATGACATGATCAACCGCCCCTCCGGCAGCGGAGATTATCTGTTCCTCTATCTGATCACACCCATGAGGATACAGCTTGGTACGGAGACGATCGTTACAAAAGAAAACGCTTTCCTGCTCTACACCCCGGGAGAGGCACAGATCTATCAGGCAGTCAGGCGCTTCAAAAACAGCTTTGTTCATTTTACCTGTGATGAGGAAAATTTTCTGAAAGACTACGATCTGCCCGCCAACCGGGTCGTCTATCTTCCCGATCCGGGCGCCATGAATACGGTGCTGCGAAGCATCTATATGGAAAATGTGTTAAAACAGGATTTTTACCCGGAACAGGCTGATATGCTGCTGCGCCAGCTGTTTATCCTTTTTTCCAGACAGCTGCACACCTGGCCGGACGGTTCCGGCATTCCGGCCGACCTCTACGAACAGTTCCGCAAGGCGCGGATCGAGATACTGACCCACATCGACAGGCCATGGACCACCGACAGCATGGCCGCCCTTACCAATCTGGGCGTCAGCCAGTTCTACAACTATTATCATCTCTTCTTCAACCACTCTCCCAAGGCAGAGCTATTGGAGGCCAGATTGGAACGCGCCAAATACCTGCTGCGTGTGGAAGCTATGCCCGTAGGGCAGGCCGCCGCCCAGGCCGGCTTTGCGAATCTGTCCCATTTTGCACGTTATTTTAAGAAGGAATGCGGTATGACGCCCTCGGAATATGGGCGGCCCTCTACCAAACTCACACAAAATATGAGACCTATGAAGTCATGAATCTCATATTCTGCATCATGGCAGCCCCATCGCAGAGTTATAGATATCACCGGAATCTATTTCTGCCATTGTTCCGAAATGCTCCTGTGTCCAAAGTCAGCCAGAGATTCTTCACGCCATATTGACAAAATCCCCGGCGCAAGAGTATCCTTATATAACATTGCACAAAAGCAAGGAGGTTTTTTTCCTATGAATATGAAAACGAAAGGCCTGTTCTCCAACAGTAGATTCTATTCCCAGATCTTTCGGCTGGTGGTGCCGATCATCATCCAAAATCTGCTCAGCGCGGCGGTCAATTCCGCGGATGTCGTCATGCTCAATTACGTGGGGCAGTCCTCGATCTCTGCCGTATCGCTTGCATCCAATTATGCAAGCGTTCTCTTTATGGTCTTCTACGGGCTGGGCACCGGCGCCACGATATTGAGCGCACAGTACTGGGGCCGGAAGGATCTGCAGGCAATTCAGGTAATCGAAGGAATCGCGCTGCGCTTTTCCCTGCTGATCGCGCTGGCTTTCTCTGGCTGCGCCCTGCTGATACCGGATAAAATGATGCGCATTTTTACGACGGATGCGGAGCTGATCCAGATCGGCGCCGGCTATCTGCGGGTGATGTCCGTCACCTATCTTTGCTGGGCCATCGTGGAAGTTTATCTGTCCATCCTGCGCAGCATCGGACAGGTGACCATCTCCATGGCACTGAATATCGTCGCCTTTTCACTGAACATCCTGCTGAATGCCGTCTTTATCTTCGGCCTGTTCGGCGCACCGAAGCTGGGAGCCACCGGCGTGGCCATCGCCACCGCACTCTCCCGTATCGTGGAGCTGCTGGGCTGCTTCCTGGTATCCATGTTCAGCAAAGACCTTAAGTTGAACCTGGCTTACCTGTTCATCCGCAATAAAGTGCTGCTGAAAGATTTTATCCACCTGTCGCTGCCGGCCCTGGCTAACGATATCTCCTGGAGCGTGGCCTTCTCCATGTATTCCGTGATTCTCGGGCATCTGGGCACGGACGCGGTGGCTGCCAACTCTCTTGTGGTGGTGGTCCGCAACTTCGGCACGGTGCTGTGCTTCGGCACCGCCAGCGCAGGCGGCATCCTGCTCGGCAACGTAATGGGGGAAAATGACATGGAGCGCACGAAAGAATACGCCTCCAAACTGATCCGGCTGACCATCCTCACCGGCGCCATCGGCGGTGTCATCATCCTCGCCATTACCCCCTTTGTGCTGCATTTCGCGGCCCTGACGGAGACGGCCATGCATTATCTGAAATACATGCTGCTCATCAACAGCTACTATGTCATGGGAGCGGCCGTGAATACGACGCTGATCGCCGGTGTATTCCGCGCCGGAGGAGATACACGCTTCGGGCTGATCTGTGATACGATCGATATGTGGTGCTATGCGGTGCCCCTTGGATTCATCGCCGCCTTCGTATTCAGATTGCCGGTGTTAGTCGTCTATTTCCTGCTCTGCACCGATGAATTCGTGAAATGGCCCTGGGTCATCAAGCGTTACCGGAGCGGAAAATGGCTGCAAAATCTTACGAGAGATAATCTTTTTACCGAAGAAAACAGTGGAACCGGATCAGAATAGAAACCAGACGAACGGATAGAGTCGAACTATAGTAAACGACATAACAAATTTCTGTTTCCGTCTCTTGCAGGAGCCATATACGGTAGCTCCCGCAAGGACGAAAACGAAATTTCTAATGTCGTTAACTATAAGAAAGGACACCTGACATGCTATACTACGCAGCGCCGATGGAAGGCATCACTACCTACATCTACCGCCGGGCGCACGCACGTTTCTACGGCGGCATTGACAAATACTTTACGCCCTTTATCGCAGGCAAAAAGATGACCACCCGGGAAGTGAGGGACATTCTCCCGGAAAATAATGCCGGCGTCGCGCTCGTGCCGCAGATTCTTACCAACAAAGCAGCTGATTTTCTGGAGATTGCGGACCGGCTTGCCGCTTACG
Source organism: Lachnospiraceae bacterium (assembly GCA_009774655.1). Classification (GTDB taxonomy): domain Bacteria; phylum Bacillota; class Clostridia; order Lachnospirales; family Lachnospiraceae; genus UBA3282. The sequence continues at coordinate 3,708 of VSOD01000009.1, read as the reverse complement.
GATATGATACGGTCAACCTGAATCTGGGCTGTCCCTCCGGTACTGTCACCGCCAAAAAGCGGGGAGCCGGATTTTTAGGCGAACCGGAATCTCTGGATGCCTTTCTTTATGAGATTTATGAAAAATGTCCCCTGCAGATTTCCATCAAAACAAGGCTCGGCATCTCGGATCTGAAAGAGTGGGAACGCCTGCTGGACATCTATGCCAGATATCCGGTGCAGGAATTGATCATCCACACCCGTCTGCTGCAGGAATTCTATACGGGTGCACCGCATCCGGAGGCTTTTGCCATGGCTCTGTGCCGGCTGCGCGATACGGCCGGTGAATCAGCACGATCCGCCAGGACTGCACTTTGTTATAACGGAGATATTCTGTCTGCGGAAAGTCTGTCAGATATACAGGCCAGCGTCTCCGCCTGTATCCACGGTCTCAGCCAGAGTGATGAATACAACAAAAATAACAGGACTTGCGGAGCAGCTCACACCGCCCTCGGCACTCCTGTTATGGATCGTATCATGATCGGCCGCGGCCTGTTGCGCGACCCTGCCCTGGCCAGACAGCTGCAGGCTGGATGCCTCCCGGACGCCGCTTCACAGACCGCTTCGCCAGCCCCATCCGGCACAGGACAGACGGCTTCCGCCAGTCACCCCAGCAGTCAAAACCCAGAAACGCTCCGTGCCTTTCACGACGAGATTCTGAACGGCTATTGCGAGATCATGTCCGGAGATCTTCCCGTCCTGTTTAAGATGAAAGATTTGTGGACCTATATGATCAAGGCTTTTGTGTCTTCCGCTCCCGCGCAGTCCCCGGAAGCCCCTGACAAACGGACGGTGGAGAAGCACCTGAAGAAAATCCGCAAAGCCGACCGGATCCCGGAATATCAGATCGCCGTGGACGGCCTTTTTCGGGAATGCTTCGTCCGTTGACAGATATGCGCAGGGATGAAAAGCACTTTCACCCCTGCGCATATCTGGTCAAAAACTGTTTCGTCCGCTCCTCCTGCGGATGGTCGATCACCTGTCTGGGATCGCCCTGCTCCACGATCACACCCTCATCCATGAAAATCAGCTGATCGGACACGTCTCTGGCAAAGGCCATCTCGTGTGTGACGATGATCATGGTCGTCTTCCGGTCAGCAAGGGAACGGATGACTTTCAGCACCTCTCCCGTCAGCTCCGGATCCAGCGCTGATGTCGGTTCGTCGAAGCACAGAATATCCGGCTGCAGCGCAAGCGCCCTGGCGATCGCCACCCTCTGCTGCTGCCCGCCGGACAGCTGATGCGGATAATGGGACATGCGCTCCGCCAGGCCCATCTGTCGAAGCAGCTCCACTCCATGCGCTTCGATCCGTTCATAGATCTCCTTTTTCTTCTGCTTGAAATCGGGTTGTTCTTTCGCCAACAGCTTCTCGGAAAGCGTAACATTTTCCAATGCCGTATACTGGGGAAACAGGTTGAAAGACTGAAACACCATCCCGAAATGCAGACGCTTGGTGCGCAGTTCCTTTTCCTGCTCCCGGCGCGGCATGGAGGCGTCAAAAAGCGTCTCGCCCTTCACGGTAATGGAACCCTTATCCGGCGTTTCCAGGAAATTCAGACACCGCAGAAGCGTCGTTTTCCCGGAACCCGAAGAACCGATGATTGCCAGCGCATTCCCTTCTTCCAGCGAAAAGCTGACACCGTCAAGCACCTTCGTATTGTCAAACTGTTTCCCGATATTTCTCACTTCCAAAATCGCCATGATCTTTCACCCTTTCCTCATTCTACCTGAAATAATCCAGCTTCCGTTCCATATAGTTAAACAGCAGCGTCAACACGCCTACAAAGATCAGATAGAACACGCCCGTGTAGAACAGCGGCCAGGTCAGGCCGTTGCTCTTCATAAAGGAATATCCCGCAAAAGTCAGTTCATAGGCCGCGATCATCCGTGCCAGCGAAGTATCCTTGACCAGCGTGATGACCTCGTTGGACAGCGGCGGCACCACCCTTTTTACCATCTGTAAAAGCGTAATGCGGAAAAAGATCTGGCTTCTGGTCATGCCCAGCACTTCCCCGGCCTCCCGCTGTCCTGCCGGAACCCCTTCGATCCCGCCCCGGAAGATCACGGAGAAGTAGCAGGCATAGTTGATGCTGAATGCCACCACAGTAGCCGTAATGCGGCCGCTCTCATTGCCGCTCCATATATTGTGCCCCAGCCAGAGTCCCGGCCCGTAGAAAATAATGATCAGCTGCAGCATCAGCGGTGTGCCGCGGATAATCCACACCAGCACCTGGATCAGATACCGCAGCGGCCTCCACCTGCTCATGGAACTAAACGCCAGTACCAGCCCAAAGGGCAGCGAAAACAACAATGTAAATAGAAAGATCTGAAACGTCGTCAGCAGACCGTCCAGCAGAACCTGTGTCACATTCCAAAACATAAAAATTTCTCCTTTATTCCGCAGGCACCACGATAACCTGCGCATTGTTGCAGTAAGCGTTGGTGCATTCCATCGCCGATGTAGTCTCTGCGGTCAGCGTCATGCCATTCCATACCACATCAATATTTTTCGATTCCAGCTCCATGATCTTGTTGTCCCAGTCGATCACTACGAACTGTGCCTCTACGCCCAGCTTCTCCGCTGTAAGGCGGGCCATATCCGCATCAAATCCGACCCACTCTCCGGACTCATCCTGATAATCCATCGGCTCAAACTCCGTGATCCCTACGATCAGGCTTCCTTTTTCCTGAATATAAGCCACATCGCTGTCTTCCGCAGAAGCCGTGAACTCCGCTTCGGCCTGCTCCACCAGCGCTTCCTGCACACCGTAGGCAGCTGCCGTCTCTTTCATACTGCCATCGGCATAACTCTCTCCAAATACAGCATTGATATAAGAAGCCAGGTCAGAACCCTTACGACATCCCACACCGTATTCCTCCGTCGTCAATTCCGTTGTGTGTGTCAGTCCCGGATAGCTGGTGCCTTCCCCGATCATGGCGCCGGCCATCAACAGATCAATGATCGCCGCATCGGATGTGCCGGCCGCAACCTCCATCAGCGCATCGGCCTGGGAAGCTACCACATTCGTCTGCAGGCCGTTGTCCTGCGCTGCAGCTTCCCCTGCGGAACCTGCCTCTACCGCATATACAAGGCCCGTATCTGCAGAAGCCCCGGCGCCGGCTGCCGCCGCATCGCCATCTGTGCCGGCTCCGTCTGTCTCTGCCGCTGCATCCGTACTTTCTGCCGCTCCCGTTTCCGCCTCCTGCGCCGCGTCTTCTGCCTGTGCGCCCTCCGCCTCGTTCGCCTGTGTGTCTGCCGCTTTACCTGCCGCGTCGCCGCATCCCGTCAATACCGTACCCACTGCCATGGATACCGCCAGCATCAGTGCAAATTTCTTTTTCATAAGCTCTCCTCCTCTGGTCTGCGGTCTTTATTTTAGTATGTTTCGTCATGCCGCAAATCCGACTTGTATTTTATCATGGTAGCGCGCTAAAGTAAAGAAGAATTTTTATCTGTTATTAGAAATAAAGGATTCTCCCCTTATTGTGTTGAAAAAGAAATTTTTATGAAATATAATAGATTATAGTTAACGACATTGGAAATTTCATTTTCGGCCTTGCAGAAGCTGCCGTATATGTCAAGAAATTCAAGGCAGGTATCTCACAATGACAATGCAGAAAGCTCGCCCCCTCTAACATCCAGAACCCCGCCGTGAAAATGGCGGCATC